>NZ_JBAWTG010000020.1:0-88373 GCF_037106235.1 Methylobacterium nigriterrae
ATAGGCCGGATGTGCAAGCGCCGCGAGGCGTTGAGCTGACCGGTACTAATCGCTCGATCGAGCTTGATCGCTCTCGTGATCCATGTTCGCTCACACACACAAGAAGACCCGGACCGGCCGCTGCGGCTGCCGGTCACCGGCCGCTGCGGCTGCCGGTCACCGGCGGCTACGGCTGTCGGTCACCGGCGGCTACGGCTGTCGGTCACGCTTGCCGAACCCTGCTGTCCGCCGGACTGGTGGCTCGAGCGGCGCGCCTCAAACCCGATCCCATCTCGAACTCGGCCGTTAAACGCGCCAGCGCCCATGGTACTGTGTCTCAAGACACGGGAGAGTCGGTCGCCGCCAGTCCCGCAAACAGCAGAACCAATCCCTCATCACGATGAACCGCCTCGAAAGGCCGCCCCTCTGAGGGCGGCCTTTCGTCGTTCCGGCGCCTCCCTTACCGAACCGTCATCCGGCCGCGACATCGCCGTAAGGCCGGACCCGCCAAGGTCGTCCCACGGATCGTCCATCGAGGCACCTGCCCCGGGGCGGTCCGCAGGGGACGCCCTCCGCCCGCACTCTCTCTGCCCCCATGAGCGCCGTCGGTCGCGAACCCGCGGCAGGCCGGCCCCGTCGCCAGGGCCGGCCTGCCGTTCACGCGGCGCGCGAAAGGGGAGGGGATGCGCGCCGTGCGACTCCCGCGACATGTTTCCCGCCGCTCTCGCTCGCCGTATTGAGGCAACCATGCGCCTCCTCATCATCGAGGACGACCGCGAGGCGGTCGCCTATCTGGTCAAGGCCTTCCGCGAGGCCGGGCACGTCGCGGACCAGGCCCTGGACGGCCTCGACGGCTACGCGCTCGCCCGCGAGGGCGATTACGACGTGCTGATCGTCGACCGGATGCTGCCGAAGCTCGACGGCCTGTCGCTGATCCGCTCGCTGCGCGAGCAGGAGGTCGCGACCCCCGTGCTGATCCTCTCGGCGCTCGGCCAGGTGGACGACCGGGTCAAGGGCCTGCGCGCGGGCGGCGACGATTACCTGCCGAAGCCCTACGCCTTCTCCGAGCTCCTCGCCCGCGCCGAGGTCCTGGCCCGACGCCGCGCCGCCGCGCCGGGCAGCGCCGAGGCGACCGCGTACCGGGTCGGCGAGCTCGAACTCGACCGCCTCTCCCACCGCGTCGCCCGCGCCGGCCGCGAGATCGTGCTGCAGCCGCGCGAGTTCCGGCTCCTCGAATACCTGATGCGGCATGCCGGCCAGGTCGTGACCCGGACCATGCTGCTCGAGCATGTCTGGGACTACCATTTCGATCCGCAGACCAATGTCATCGACGTTCACGTCTCGCGGCTGCGCGCCAAGATCGACAAGGGCTTCGAGCACCCGATGATCCACACCGTCCGGGGCGCCGGCTACATGGTGCGGGCTGACGAGGTGCGCGCTCCGTGAGGGTCGTCGCGTGAGCGCGGCGGTTCCGGCCGCGGAGGGACGCCTCGCGCGCCTCGGCAAGCTGTTCCGCACCACGGCGTTCAAGCTCTCGCTCGCCTATCTCGTGGTGTTCGCGGCCTTCGCGTTCTTCGCCCTCGGCTACGTGGCCTGGAGCGCGCGGCGCGTCCTCGACGACCAGATCATCTCGACGATCGATGCCGAGATCAACGGCCTGTCCGAGCAGTACAATTCGGGTGGCCTGCGCCGCCTCATCGCGGTGGTGGAGCGGCGCGCGCGCGAGCCCGGCGCCTCGCTCTACCTCGTCACCACGGGCCTCGGCGAGCACGTCGTCGGCAATGTCGGCGAGGTGCCGCCGGGCATCCTCTCGGCGCCCGGCCAGGCCGAGATCGCCTACAGCCGCAGCGGCGACGCGAGCGGCTACGCGCACCGGGCGATCGTGCGCATCTTCACCCTGCCGGGCGGGTTCCGGCTCCTCGTCGGACGCGACGTCGAGGAGCGCGACCGCCTGCGCGCCGTGATCAGCCGGACCTTCGGCTCCTCGCTCGCCCTCGTGGTGATCCTCGGCGTCGGCGGCGGCTGGTTCGTGGCGCGCCGCGTGCTGAAGCGCGTCGACGACATGACTGAGACCACCCGCACCATCATGGCGGGCGACCTCGACGGGCGCCTCGCGGTCGCGGGCAACGGCGACGAGCTCGACCGGCTCGCGCAGAACCTCAACGCGATGCTGGAGCGGATCGGCGAGCTGATGCGCGGCATGCGCGAGGTCTCCGACAACATCGCGCACGACCTGAAGACGCCGCTGACGCGGCTGCGCAACCGCGCCGACGAGGCCCTGCGCCATGCCGACTCGCCGGAGGCGCTGCGCGCGGCCGTGGAATCGGTCATCGAGGAGAGCGACGGGCTGATCCGGGTGTTCAACGCGCTCCTGATGATCGCGCGGCTCGAGGCGGGCAACGCCAGCGAGATCATGGCTCCGTTCGATGCGGGGCTCGCGACCCGGGAGGTCGGCGAGCTCTACGAGGCGCTCGCCGAGGAGAAGGGCCTGCGCCTCGACGTGTCGGCCGAATCCGGCCTGATGCTGCGGGGCAGCCGCGAGCTGGTCGGGCAGGCGCTCGCCAACCTCGTCGACAACGCGATCAAGTATGGCGGCGCGCGCAGGGCGGCGCCCGGGCGGATCGCGCTCTCCGCAGGGCGGGCCGGGACGGGGATCGTGCTCAGCGTCGCCGACCAGGGGCCCGGCATACCGGCGGAGGCGCGGGCGCGGGTGCTCGACCGGTTCGTGCGCCTGGAGGATGCCCGCTCCCGACCCGGATTCGGGCTCGGCCTCAGCCTCGTCAACGCGGTGGTGCGGCTGCACCAGGGCTCGCTCGCGCTCCTCGACGATGCGCCGGGCCTGCGCGTTGTGATAACCCTGCCCGCCCTGGGCGAGGGCGAATGACATGAGCGAGAGCGCTATTCTCCGGGCCCGCCTGACGGCGGCGCCCCCTCTCTTCGATCCGGCGGGGGCCGCGGCGCGGCTGGCGGACATCGAGGCGGCGCTGCCCGCTTCCTGCCGCGAGGGGCCGATGCGCGCGCTCCTTCTCGGGCTCGCCGACCATTCCCCCTTCCTGTGGCAGCTCGCCCTGCGGGATCCCGACCGCCTCGCGCGGCTCGCCGCGACGGCGCCCGAGGATGCGGTCGCGGCACTCATCGCCGACCAGCGCGCGGCCGGGCGCCCGGCTCCCGGCGGGCCGGTCGATCTCGAGGCGGTCGGGCGACGCCTGCGGCGCAACCGGGCGGAGCACGCCCTCCTCGTGGCGCTCGCCGATATCGGCGGGCTCTGGTCCCTCGACACGGTGACGCGGGCATTGTCGGATTTCGCCGACGCTTCCGTCTCGGCGGCTCTCGATGCCTTGCTCCTCCAGGCCACGGAGATCGGGCGGTTCCTGCCGCGTGACCGGGCCGCACCGCAGGAGGCATGCGGCCTCGTCGTGCTCGGCCTCGGCAAGCTCGGCGGGCGCGAGCTGAACTATTCCAGCGACATCGACCTCGTGGTCTTCTTCGATCCCGAGGCCGGATCGCTGAAGGAGGGGCTCGAGCCGACCCCGTTCTTCAGCCGCCTCGCGCAGGGGATGGGCAAGCTCCTGCAGGAGCGCACGGCCGAGGGCTACGTCCACCGGGTCGATTATCGGCTGCGCCCCGACCCGGGCTCGACGCCGACCGCGATGAGCCTCAACTCGGCCTATACGTACTACGAGACGCTCGGCCAGAACTGGGAGCGGGCGGCCTACATCAAGGCGCGCCCCATCGCCGGAGACCTCGCGGCGGGCGAGCGCTTCCTGGCGGACCTGCGGCCCTTCGTCTGGCGCAAGTACTTCGACTTCGCCTCGATCGCCGACGTGCACGCCATGAAGCGGCAGATCCACGCGGTGCGCGGGCACGACACCATCGCGGTGGCGGGCCACGACATCAAGCTCGGGCGCGGCGGTATCCGGGAGATCGAGTTCTTCGTGCAGACGCAGCAGCTCGTCTTCGGCGGGCGGCGCCCGGCATTGCGGGGCCGTCGCACCGTCGAGATGCTCGCAAGCCTCACCGACGAGGGCTGGATCGGAGCCGAGGCCCGCGACGCGCTTCGGGTCGCCTACGTCTTCCTGCGCACCGTCGAGCACCGCCTCCAGATGGTGCGTGACGAGCAGACCCAGCGCCTTCCGGCCGACCCGGCCGAGCTCGCGCGCTTCGCGCACTTCGCGGGCTTTGCCGGCCTACCCGATTTCGAGGCGGCGCTCCTCCACCATGCTCGGGCCGTCCAGGCCCATTACGCGCTCCTGTTCGAAGCCGAGCCCGACCTGTCCTCCGAGGTCGGCGATCTCGTCTTCAGCGGCACGGGCGAGGATCCGGGCACCCTCGATACCCTGCGCCATCTCGGCTTCCGCGAGCCGGCGCGCGCGATCGAGACCGTGCGCGGCTGGCACTTCGGGCGCCGCCCGGCAGTGCGCAGCCCGCGTGCCCGGGAGGTCCTCACCGAGCTCGTGCCGGCCCTGATCCAGGCGCTCGCCGGCACGCCCGATCCGGACGCGGCGCTCGACGCCCTCGACCGCGCCTTCGGCCGCATGCCCGCCGCGGTGGAGCTTCTCACCATCCTGCGCTCGCACGAGCGGCTGCGGCTCCTCTTCGCGGACCTCCTCGGCTCAGCGCCGCGGCTCGCCGACACCGTCGCGTTCAGCCCCCACGTCCTCGATGCGGTGATCGATCCGGCCTTCGTCGACCCGACGACCGACGCCGCCCAACTCGCGGAGCAGTTTCGCGGCCTTGTCGGCTCGCCCGCCGCCTACGAGGACTTCCTCGATCGCAGCCGCGATGCCGCGCGCCAGATGCGCTTCGTCACGGGCGCGCGTCTCCTCTCGGGGATCCTGCCGCCGTCGGGAGCCGGACAAGCCTTCTCGGGCATCGCTGCCGCCGCGGTCGCGACCGCGCTTCGGGCGGTCTCGGCTGCCTTCGCGGCCGATCACGGATCGGTGCCGGGCGGGCGGATGGTCGTCCTCGGACTCGGACGCCTCGGCTCCTGCCAGCTCACGGCCGAGTCGGATCTCGACCTCGTCGTCCTGTACGATTTCGACCCCGAGTGCCGCACCAGCGATGGTCCGCGCCCTCTCGATGCGGCGGTCGCCTACAATCGCCTGACGCAGCGCCTCGTGGCCGCCCTCACCGCTCCGACGCGGCGCGGCGGCCTCTATGAGATCGACCTGCGCCTGCGGCCCGGCGGCGGCCAGGGCATGATCGCCACGCAAGTCCCGAGCTTCCGCAGCTATATGGCCGAGGAGGCCGAGCTGTGGGAGCACATGGCGCTCACCCGGGCCCGCGTCATCGCGGGCGATGCGGCTCTCGCCGCCGAGGTTTCAGAGGCGATCGTGTCCGTGGTCGCGGCGCCGCGCGAGCCTGCCGCCGTCAACCGCGCCGTGCGCGAGATGCGCGAGCTCATCGAGCGCGAGAAGGGCGACCAGGGTCCTCTCGACCTGAAGCTCGCGCCCGGCGGGCTGCTCGATCTCGACTTCCTGGCCCAGGCCACGGTGCTTGGCCACGCCGCGGCGCATCGCGATCTGATCGGCCTCGATGCGCCGACGGTGCTCGAACGTGCCGCCGGCCACGGGCTTCTGGCGCGGGACGCGGCGGACAGGCTCGTCTCCGCGTACCGCCTCTTCGACGACGTGCATCACTGGCAGCGCCTGATGGTCGAGGGCGAGCCGACGGCGGCCTCGGACGTCGCGCTCGCCCGGCTCGCCGCCGCCACGGGCCGGCCGGACGCGCGGGCGCTGACCGCGCAGCTCGAAACCGAGCGGGCGGAGGTGCGGGCGCTGTTCGAGCGGTTGATGACGTAGGACCGGCCACGGCTTGCCGGCCGTCGTGTCGGCCGGGGCCCCTCGGCGTGCCGGGAATACGGGTCTGACTTGCCCGCGGGCGGATCGATCAGACCACTGCGGGCTGGAGCGGGGCCGCGCGCAGACTCGCGCCGGCGGCCTCGCGCAGGGCCGCGACGGTCTGCTGCGAACCCTCCTCCGCGACGATCGCGGCGAGTCGCTCTGGCGTGGGGGTCGGCAGGCGCACCAGCACGATGGTGCCGAGCCCTTCCTCGGATCGGATGCGCAGGGATCCACCGTGCAGCTCCGCCATGGAGCGCGCGATCGCGAGGCCGAGCCCCGAACCCTTGTGGCTGCGGGTCAGGTTGGTCTCGACCTGCGCGAAGGGAGCGCCGAGCTTCGCGAGGGCGGATTTCGGTATTCCGATGCCGCTGTCCTCGATGAAGAGATGGATCTGATCACCGGCCGCGCGCGCCCGGACCATGACCCGCCCATCGGCCTGCGTGAACTTCACGGCGTTCTGCATCAGGTTGACGAGGATCTGGTGAAACGCCCGCTCGTCGGCCAGCACCCGCATATCCGGGCGAAGATCGAGAGTGAGCGTGAGGGACTTCGCCCGCGCGGCTTCGGCGACGAGCTTGAGGGCGTTCCTGACGGCGGCCTCGACCGGAAGCTCGCGGCGCACGAGCCGCACCCGCTGTGCCTCGATGCGGGACATGTTCAGGATGTCGTCGATGACCGACAGGAGGTAATTGCCGCTCGCACGGATGTCGCGGCAATAATCGGCGTAGCGGGGTGAGCCGAGAGCACCGTAGACCTCGCTCTCCATCAGTTCGGCGAAGCCGATGATGGCGTTGAGCGGCGTGCGCAGCTCGTGGCTCATATTGGCCAGGAATTCGGATTTTGCCTGGTTGGCGCCCTCGGCGGCGGCCTTCTGGTCGAGGTAGCGCTCGGCGAGATCCGCGAGCTGCTGGGTCTGGAGTTCGAGGGTCCGGCGGGAGCGCTTCAGGTCCTTGACCGTCTCGATCAGCTCCCGCTCGGAGGCGACGAGCTGCTCCTGGTGCCGTTTCAGGCTGGTGATGTCGGTGCCAACCGAGACGTAGCCACCGTCCTTGGTGCGGCGCTCGCTGATCTGGAGCCAGCGCCCGTCCGTCAACTCGGCCTCGAAGGTCCGGGAGGTGGCGCCGGCCGGCTCCGTGTCCGGCATCTCGCGCCGCACCCGCGGCAGCACGCCCCGGCCCATGATCTCGCCGTAGCGCCGGCCGGGCTGCGCGTCCTCGGGGCTGAGCGCGTGGAGGTGGCGGAACTTCGAATTGCAGAGCACGAGCCTGTTGCTCGTGTCCCAGAGCACGAAGGCCTCGGAGATCGCCTCGACGGCGTCGCGCAGTCGCATGTCGGCCGTGGCGGTGGATTCGACGAGGTTGCGCTGCTCGGTGACGTCGACCGCGATGCCGACGAGGTGGCGCCCGCCGTCGTGCTGGTCCGGCACGATCTCGGCGCGGGTGCGCAGCCAGACGTAGGAGCCGTCGGCTCCGCGCATCCGGAAGGCATGGTCGATCGTGGTCTGGCTCGCCGCGAGACCGCGGGCAAGGCTGTAGAGGTCGCCGTCGTCGGGGTGGACCAGGGCGTTGACGTCGCCGAAGGAGAGGAACTCGCGCTCGCGGTGATAGCCGAGCAGCGCGTACATCGAATCGGACCAGTAGATGCGCCCGCGCGGGATGTCCCAGTCCCACAGGCCGCAGCCGCCCCGGCCGAGAGCGGTGTCGAGGCGCTGCTTGATCTGCTCGCAGAGCCTGTCGACCGCGTGGGCCCGACGCGTCTGCAGCCCGTAGGCGAGCGCGATGCCGACGATCACGATGCCGGCGGCGCCGAGCAGGATCGCCTGGTGCCGCGCCCGGTCGCTCCAGCCCGCCGTGATCGCCTCGACGGGCTGGACCACCGCGAGCCGCGCCTCGCTCCCCGGGACGCGGCGCATGGCGGCGAGTGCCGTCTCGCCGTTGGCCAGCGTCAGGCTCATCACGCCGGCGCGCTCGCCGAGCGTCGAGAGGGCTTGGCTCTCGCCGAGCAGTTGGCTCAGCGTTTCGTAGGCGGCCGAGAGCGGCGGATGGGCCGCGACGATGCGCTCAGCGGGAGAGATCACGAGGAGCTGACGGCCGGATTGCAGCGAGCCTTCGGGCATCAGGGCCCTGAGGCGCGCGTAAGCCGTGTCCGCCGTCAGCGCGGAATCCGGCAACGCCTCTGCGGCGAGATGGGTGAAGACCTCGATATCGGCGATGGCCCGCTGCAGGATGTCGTCCCGCTGGGTCTGAAGGTGAAGGGTGGCGATGCCGCCGAGGCAAGCGAGGAAGGTCGCCAGCAGGGCAGGCACCGCGTAGCGCAGCCACGTCTCGGCCCGGACGAAGCGCGCATGCGTCGCATGCAGGGGCCGGTGAATGCCAAGGATCGTATCCGCGCGCGCGGAGAGGGAAGCGGAATCCGCCTCCGGCATGACCGAACCTCGTCGCTCTGTGTGGGTACTCCGAAGCGGTTAGGAACGCTCGCTTCGAATCATGCATATATGATCATTTTCAGGAGCGACTTGTCCACGGCTTTCTCGCGCTGGTCCTTGACAGTGTCGGCCGGCCCCACCGCCTCGGGGCAGCGTGCCGAGTCGCAAAAAATGCCCTGTTAAGAAAGAGTTAACTAGCCGGCGAAGGTGCGCGCCGCGATATCGGCGACATCCCGCGACAGCCCTGGAATGGCTCGGATCCGCGCGAGAATTTCCCCGGCTTTCGAGGACCTTGCGGGTTCCAACATCCGCCATGATCCAAAAGTGGTCAAAAGCTTGGCGGCGATCTGGGGATTGGACCTGTCGAGCATCTCCACCGTCTCGGCCAGCAGCGCGAAGCCCGCGCCGTCGGTCCGTGCGAATTGGGTCGGGTTGGTGAGCCCGAAGCTGCCGATGAGAGCCCGCACCCGATTCGGGTTCGTCATCGAGAAGGCGGGGTGCTGCCGAAGCCGGGCGATGCGCTCGAGCGTATCCTCCTCGGGGATCGCGGCCTGGATCGCGAACCATTTGTCGAGAACGAGCGGCTCGTCGGCGTAGCGCTCTCCGAACGCCGCGAGTGCGGCCTCGCGGGCCTCGCCCGGGATCAGCGAGAGCACGCCGAGCGCGGCGAGCCTGTCGGTCATGTTGGTGGCGCCGTCGAGTTGCGCGCGGGCCAGATCCGCCCCTACCACCGGGTCTGCCGCCGCGATCAGGTCGAGCGCGGCGTTGCGCAGGGCGCGTCGGCCGGCTGCGGCCGCATCCGGGCTGAAGGGCGCGCCGGGTACGTCGGCCAGATCCCCGCGCAGGCCACTCAGCCGGCTCGCGAGCGCTCTGCCGAGATGGCGGCGCAGGGTCTGCCGTGCCCGATGGATCGCGTCCGGGTCGATCTCGGCACCGATCTCGTTCGCCACGTCTCCCTCTCCGGGCAGTCCGAGCACGAGGGCGGCGAAGGCCGGGTCGGCGAGCGCCTCGGTATCGAGGAATGCGGCGAGCGCCCCCGCGAAGTCCTGCGCGGCCGGACCCGCATCGTCGGACTCGGGAGCCCGTGCACCGGCGCGCTCGACGAGGATCCGCATCCCGATGCTCTGGGCGGATTGCCAACGGTTGAACGGGTCCGCATCGTGGCGCAGGAGCGCCAGGCGCTCGGCATCGCTCAAGGACATCTCGGTCCGCACGGGGGCCGAGAAGCCGCGAAACAGCGAGGGCACCGGCGCCTCGGGCACCTCCGCGAAGGTGATCGCGGCGGACGCCGTCTCCAGCACGAAGACGCCGTCGCGCACCTGCGGGCAGACTGCCCCGGCGAGCGTCCCGGAGGAGCCGACGAGGCCGAGCGCGCAGGGGATCACCAGCGGCGGGCCACCGCCGGGCAGGCTCTGGCGAAAATTCAGCGCGTAGGTCCGCTCCGCCGCGTCGTATCGGCCCTCGACGGCGATGCGGGGCGTGCCCGGCCGCTCGTACCATTGCGCGAAGGCGGTGAGATCCCGGCCGCTCGCCCGCGCGAAGGCGTCGAGGAAATCCTCGACCGTGGCGGCCCGGCCGTCGTTGTCGGCGTAGTAGCGGTCCATCCCGGTCCGGAAGGCCGCCTCGCCCAGGAGGGTGCGCAGCATCCGGACGATCTCGGCGCCCTTCTCGTAGACGGTCGCCGTGTAGAAGTTGTTGATCTCGGCATAGGCCCGGGGCCGCACGGGATGCGCCAGGGGGCCGGCATCCTCGGGAAACTGGCGGGCGCGCAGCGTCCGCACCTCGCCGATCCGGTGCACGGCGCGCGAGCGCATATCGGAGGAGAATTCTTGGTCGCGGAAGACCGTGAGGCCCTCCTTGAGACAGAGCTGGAACCAGTCGCGGCAGGTGACGCGATTGCCTGACCAGTTGTGGAAATACTCGTGCGCGATGATCGTCTCGATATTGGCGTAGTCCTGGTCGGTCGCTGTCTCAGGACTCGCGAGAACATACTTGTCGTTGAAGATGTTGAGGCCCTTGTTCTCCATCGCACCCATGTTGAAGTCGGATACGGCGACGACGTTGAACACGTCGAGATCGTAGGCGCGGCCGAAGACCGCCTCGTCCCATCGCATCGAGCGGATCACCGCGTCGAGGGCGTAACCCGCCCGGGACCCCTTGCCGGGCTCGACAGAGACAGCGACCTCGACGGCGCGGCCCTCCATCGTGGTAAAGCGGGTCGCCACCGTGTCGAGCCGGCCGCCGACGAGGGCGAACAGATAGGCGGGCTTCGGGTGCGGGTCGTGCCAGACCGCGTAGTGGCGCCCGTGCCCGGCCTCGCCCGTCTCGATCGGATTGCCGTTGCCGAGCAGCACCGGCGCCTCGCCGCGATCCGCCTCGATCCGGGTGGTGTAGACCGACATCACGTCCGGCCGGTCGAGGAAGTAGGTGATGCGCCGAAAGCCGTCCGCCTCGCACTGCGTGCAGTAGACGCCGTTCGAGCGGTAGAGGCCCATCAGCTTGGTGTTGGCGGTCGGGTCGACCTGCGTCTCGATGCGCAGCGTGAAGGGGCGCTGCGGCGGCCTGTGGAGGGTCAGACCGAAACTGGACGCCGCGTAGGCATCCGGCGGCAGCGTCTGGCCATCGAGGTCGAGCGCCAGCAGGGTGAGGTCGTCGCCGTCGAGGACGAGGGGGGCGCCCGGCTCGCCGGCCGGGTTCGGTCGCAGGGCGAACACGGCGGTGATGCGGGTCTCGCGCGGCGCGAGGCGCACGTCGAGATCGACGCTGTCGATCAGGTGATCGCTCGGCCGGTACTCCTCCAGGCGGATCGTCGGGGGCGTCTCGGTGCGCATGCAGCCTCTCTGGAGCCTCTCGCCGTGTGGATCGGAGTCCCCCGCTTCTAGCGGCTGCCGGGCCGGGGGCAACGCGCCGCGCAGCCCGCGGCTGCAAGGGCCGCGCCGGAACGGGCGCGCACGGCGTTGACGCCCCCGACGCATGAGCCAGTTAGGGCCGCATCAGCGGAGAAACTGTCCATGAAATTCCTGCACACGATGGTCCGCGTCTCGGACCTCGACCGGGCGCTCGCCTTCTACGTCGACACCTTCGGGTTGAAGGAGATGCGCCGCGTCGAGAACGAGAAGGGCCGCTTCACCCTGGTCTTCCTCGCCGCCCCGGGCGACGCGGAGCGGGCGGAGGAGACGAAGTCGCCCCTCGTCGAGCTCACCTACAACTGGGATCCTGAGGAATATTCGGGCGGCCGAAATTTCGGGCACCTCGCCTATCAGGTCGACGACATCTACGCCTTCTGCCAGCGCCTCAAGGATCGCGGCGTCACCATCAATCGACCGCCGCGCGACGGCCACATGGCCTTCGTGAAGTCGCCGGACGGCATCTCCATCGAGATCCTGCAGGCAGGCGGCGCGAAGCCGCCGCAGGAGCCCTGGGCCTCCATGGAGAACACCGGCACCTGGTGAGGGCCGTGCGGCGCGCGCGCCGCGGACGCCGCCGACCGGTCAGCCGGCGCCGGTGTCGACGGTCGGCGTGATGCCGAGCTCGGCGAGCTTGGCCGAGACGGCCTCGATCGGCCGCTTCAGCTTGAGGCTGATCACGGAGACCGGGACGCGCTCGCGGGCCATCTCGGTCAGGGCCTGGACGGATTCGAGCGTCCAGGTCGTGTCTTGCGTCGCCATGGTCGTCTCCTCGCAGGATGAGGCCGCGGCCGCGAAGGCCGACGCAACCTCCAGCACCGGAGCTAGGGCCCCACCGACAAGCCTGCAACCGGAGGGTGAAAATCCGGGCATGCCTTCCCGGGAGGCACCCGCGCGCCCGAGGACGTCGCCGGCTTGACCCGAACCGTCCTGCGGCGCACATCCCGCACCGGATCAGCCGGCCGGGCGGCCGCTCCGGACCTCGGGTCCGGGGAGGAAAGTCCGGGCTCCATGGAGAGACGGTGCCGGATAACGTCCGGCGGGGGCGACCCCAGGGACAGTGCCACAGAGAGCAGACCGCCCCGCACGGCCGCCGGCCGCCGCGGGGTCAGGGTGAAAGGGTGCGGTAAGAGCGCACCGCGGACGCGGCAACGCGGACGGCACGGCAAACCCCACCGGGAGCAAAACCGAATAGGGGCGACGCGCCCCCCGAGAGGGGTGGCAGGCCCACTCTCCAGGCCGGTCGCCCGGGTTGGTTGCTCGAGGCGGTCGGCAACGACCGTCCCAGAGGAATGGCCGCCACGTCCAGGGATCCTTCGGGAACCCTGGGCCCTACAGAACCCGGCTTACAGGCCGGCTGATCCGCAATCGCGTACGGGCATCGATTAGGCCGCGCGGTCAACGACATGGCAGCCGTTCCACGATCGCGCCGCAGGCGCAAAATCGAGCGAAAGCTTACGCTCGGTTAACCTTGCTGAGGTCTGATCCGATACGTCCGCGACCCTGCCGCGACCCTGCGGCCGTGCGCGTTGACGACCTTCAGAGGCCCATGGTACCCGCCATCATCCCGTCAACGGCGATTTTCGGATCGGCGGACGCTACCCACTACCGTTGGGTGTTCGTTCGTGCGCGAGCCTGTGGTCACCGCGCATCCGGGGCCGCCCCATCGTCCGGGTCCGCGGCGTCGCGGATCTCGGGCATCGCAGGCAAGCATGAGCCGATCCGTTCCGGACGCCGCCGCCAGGATTCCAGCCCGCGCCGCCGCGAGGGTGCGATGAGCCGGGCCGGCAAGGGCCATTCTGCAACTCACGCGGGTGCGCCGCACATCCCCGTCCTGCTCGAGCCCGTGATGGCCGCCCTAGCGATCCGGGGGCCGGGGCTCGTCGTCGACGGCACCTTCGGGGCGGGCGGCTATACCCGCGCCATCCTGGCCGCCGATCCGGACGTCACCGTCGTGGCGGTCGACCGGGACCCCGCCGCCGTCGCGGCCGGGACCGGCCTCGTCGCGGAAGCGGGCGGGCGGCTTCGGCTGGTGGCGGGCCGGTTCGGGGATCTCGATGCCATCGTGGCGGCGGCGGGCGAGACCGGCGCCGACCGGGTGGTTCTCGATATCGGCGTCTCCTCGATGCAGATCGACCAGGCCGAGCGCGGCTTCTCCTTCCGCCAGGACGGGCCTCTCGACATGCGCATGGAGCGTTCGGGCCCGAGCGCCGGCGACCTCGTCAACGGCGGCGAGGAGGCCGAGCTCGCCGACATCATCTTCCACTACGGCGAGGAGCGCCGCTCGCGCGCCGTGGCCCGCGCGATCGTCGAGGCGCGCCGCCGGGGCCGGATCGAGAGCACGGGGCAGCTCGCCGAGATCGTCGCGAGCGTCGTGCGCGCGGATCCGGCGAGCGGCATCCACCCGGCGACCCGCACCTTCCAGGGCCTTCGCATCGCCGTGAACGACGAGCTCGGCGAGCTCGTGCGGGCGCTGCATGCGGCCGAGCGCATCCTGCGGCCCGGCGGGCGTCTCGCCGTGGTCACCTTCCACTCCCTCGAAGACCGCATCGTGAAGCAGTTCTTCTCCGCGCGCAGCGGCCGCGCCGTCCAGGCCTCGCGCCACCTGCCGAGCGTGGAGCGCCCGGCGCCGAGGAGCTTCCAGCCCGTCACCAAGGGGCCGGTCCTGCCCTCGGAGGCCGAGGCGGCGGCCAACCCGCGGGCCCGCTCGGCCAAGCTCCGGGCGGCCCAGCGCACGCACGCGCCGCCGCCCGAGCCGCTCGCGGCCATCGAGGTGCTGGCGAGCCTGCCGGCGAAACCCACTCCCCGCGGAGGGTCACGCCGGTGATCCGTCTCCTCAACCTCATCGCCGTCCTGGGTCTCGTCGCCTCGGCGGTCTACGCCTACTCGACCAAGTACGACACGCTCTACCAGGCGGGTCAGGTCTCGAAGCTGAAGAGCGGCCTGCACAAGGAGCGCCAAGCCATCGCGGTGCTGCGCGCGGAGTGGCAGCTTCTGACCCGGCCGGACCGGCTCCAGGCGGCGGTCGAGAAGCACCTCGCCCTCGAGCCCATCGGCACCGAGCATCTCGCCCGCCTCGCCGACCTGCCGGCCCGCCCCGAGCGCGGCGACGAGATCGGCCGGCTTCTCGCGGCGACGGCGACGCCGAAGGAGAAGCCGGGCGCCCTCGAGCCCCGCACCACGGGCTCCATCACCCGCACCACCACGACCCGAACCCCGACCACGGCTTCGAGGTAGTTCCCGTGTCCGAGCACCCCCTCCACCACCGCGATCCGTCGGATGAATCCGCGGCGTCGGCCCCCGACGCGGCCGAAGCGCTGCCCGAGGCGGCCGGATGTCCGGCACCGGACCTCGCGCCTCCGTCGCCGGGCTCCGCCGGGTGGCCGGCCCGCCCGCGTCGCGGCACCGTGGCGAGCCTTCTGCGCTCGATGTTCCGGCTCGCGATCGAGCGCTCCTACACCCGCGTCGGTCTGGTCGGGCTCGCCTTCGCGGCTGTGTTCGGCACGATCAGCGTCCGCCTCCTGATGATGGCCTCCTTCGGGGAGCCCCCGAGCCAGGAGCACCGGGTTGCCGCCGCGGCCACGACGGCGATCCGCCCCGACATCGTCGACCGCAATGGCGAGATCCTGGCCACCGACATCCGCACGGTCTCGGTCTTCGCCGAGCCCGGCAACATCTACGACAAGGACGAGGCGGTGGAGCTTCTCACCGCGGTCCTGCCGGACCTCAACGCCACGGAGCTGCGCGCCAAGCTCACGCCGAAGCCGGGCAAGAAGGGCGTCGGCTTCGTCTGGGTCAAGCGCGAGATCACCCCGAAGCAGCAGGCCGAGGTGCACCGTCTCGGTATCCCGGGCATCGGCTTTCTGCCCGACCACAAGCGCGTCTATCCGAACGGCACGGCCGCGGCCCACATCCTCGGCGTGACGAACCTCGACAATGTCGGCATCGCGGGCATCGAGAAATACATCGACACCCAGGGCAACAAGGCTCTCAACGAGTTCGGCCTCGTCGCCAAGCAGACCGACCTCAAGCCGGTGCAGCTCTCGGTCGACCTGCGCGCGCAGTTCGCGGTGCGCGACGAGCTCGCCAAGGGCATCGAGCACTTCCGGGCCAAGGCCGGCGCCTCGATGATCCTGGACGTGACGACGGGCGAGGTGATCGCCCTCGTCTCGATGCCCGACTTCGACCCGAACAACCCGGTCGACGCGCTCTCGGACGACCGCATCAACCGCATGAGCGTCGGCGTCTACGAGATGGGCTCGACCTTCAAGGCGATGACGCTCGCCATGGCGCTCGAATCGGGCAAGTACACCGTCAACTCGACCTTCGACACCCGCGGCGGCGTGCTGAACTGGGGGCGCCAGAAGATCCACGAGTACCACGGCACCAACCGCGTCATCACGATGCCGGAGGTGTTCACGCATTCCTCGAACATCGGCTCGGCCAAGATGGCCCTCGGCGTCGGCGTGCCCGGCCACAAGGCCTTCCTGAAGAAGATGGGCCTGCTCGACCGGCTGCGCACGGAGCTTCCGGAGAGCGCCGCGCCGATCATCCCGCCGCGCTGGACCGAGATCAACACGATCACCATCGCGTTCGGTCACGGCCTCGCCGTGGCGCCGCTGCAGGCTTCCGCGGCGGTGGCGGCGATCTCGAACGGCGGCTTCCTGATGACGCCGACCTTCCTCAGAACGACGCCCGAGGAGGCGATGGCCAGGGCGACGCGGGTGCTCAAGCCCGAGACCAGCGAGGCGATGCGCTTCATCATGCGCCTCAACGCCACCGAGGGCTCGGCCAAGAAGGCGGCGATTCCCTACTACTTCGTCGGCGGCAAGACCGGCACGGCCGAGAAGGTGATCAACGGACGCTACGTGAAGAACCGCCTGTTCACGACCTTCATGGCGGCGGCGCCCATGGACAAGCCGAAGTATCTCTTCGTCACCATCATGGACGAGCCGCAGGGCCTGCCGGAAAGCGGCGGGTACGCCACCGCGGCCTGGAATTCGGGCGTGGTGACGGGCAAGGTCATCGAGCGCGTGGCGCCCATCCTCGGCCTGCCGCCCTATTTCGAGCCGCCGGTCAGGCCCTTCCCGCTCATGGTGAAGCTCGGCGCCTATCACGCGACCCAGGTGGGCGGCCCGTGACCGCGAGGTGCGAGCGATGACCGCGATCGGCCCGACTCTGAACGAGCTGTTCCCGCAGGCCCGGACGGACGGGGCGGGGGATTACATCGTCGCGGGCCTCACCGCCGATTCGCGAAAGGTCGGCCCCGGCTTCGTGTTCATGGCCGTGCCCGGCACGCGCGTCGACGGCAAGGCCTTCGCGGCGGCCGCGGTCGCCGCCGGCGCCATCGCCGTGGCAGGGGAGGGCGCCCCGCCGCCTGACCTCGATCCGGACGTGCCCTGGATCGCCGTCGAGGACGCGCATCGCTGCCTCGCGCTGGCCGCCGCCCGCTTCCACGGCCTGCAGCCCGAGACCGTCGTCGCCGTCACCGGCACGAGCGGCAAGAGTTCGGTCGCCGACTTCACCCGCCAGATCCTCGCCCGCCTCGGCCGCGAGGCGGCGAGCCTTGGCACGGTCGGGATCGTCACGAATCGCGGCGCCTCCTACGGTTCGCTGACGACGCCCGATCCCGTGTCCCTGCACCGGACGCTCGCCTGCCTCGCCCGGCAAGAGGGCATCACGGACCTCGCCATGGAGGCTTCCTCCCACGGAATCGAGCAGCGCCGCCTCGATGGGGTGCGGCTCTCGGCGGTCGGCTTCACCAATCTCGGGCGGGACCATCTCGACTACCACGCCACGGTCGAGGACTACCTCCAGGCGAAGCTCCGCCTGTTCACCACGCTGGCCGCGCCCAGCACGCCCGCGATCGTCAACGCCGACGGCGCCTTCGCCGAGCGCGTGATCGAGGCGGCCCGGGGCAATGGGCTCGACATCCGCACGACGGGGCGCGCCGGGGCCCACATCCGGCTCGAGGAGGCCCGCACGCAGGGCTTCGTCCAGGTTCTTCGCCTCACCGGCCCCGGCGGCGCGCAGGCGGTGCGCCTGCCTCTCGTCGGCGGCTTCCAGGTCGAGAACGCCCTCGTGGCGGCGGGCCTCGCCCTCGCGACCCCGGCCGGCGCCGCCGCCCCGGAGGGCGTCTTCGCTGCCCTGGAGCACCTCGCCGGGGTGCCCGGCCGCATGGAGCGGGTCGGCGAGGTCAACGGCGCGCTCTGCCTCGTCGACTACGCCCACAAGCCCGAGGCGCTCGAGGGCGTGCTGAGCGCGCTCCGACCCTTCGCGACAGGGCGCCTCGTCCTCGTCTTCGGCTGCGGCGGCGACCGCGACCGGGGCAAGCGCCCGCTGATGGGCGCCATCGCGACCCGCCTCGCCGACCGCGTGATCGTCACCGACGACAACCCGCGCACCGAGCCGGCAGCCGCGATCCGCGCCGCGATCCTCGGCGCCGCGCCGGGCGCGCTCGAGATCGGCGACCGGGCCGAGGCGATCCGCACCGGCGTGGCGGGCCTCGGGCCCGGCGACGTCCTGGTCGTTGCCGGCAAGGGTCATGAAACCGGCCAGATCGTAGGGGATCGCGTGCTCCCGTTCTCGGATCACGAGGTGGTCCGCGCCGCGATCGCGGAGGTGAAGGGATGACGGATTCGATGATCGATGCGCCGCTCTGGACCGCGGACAGCCTCGCCGCGGCGACCGGCGGCCGCCTGCGGGGCGAGGCCCGGCCGATCACCGGCGCCTCCATCGACACCCGCAGCCTCCAGCCCGGCGACCTGTTCTTCGCCATCCGCGGCGAGGCCCGCGACGGGCACGATTTCGTCCCCGACGCGCTGAAGCGGGGGGCGGGCGCGGCGGTGGTCTCGGAACCCTTCGCCGCGGAGCTTGCCGGGTACGGCCCGGTGCTGGCGGTGCCGGAGGGGGCGGACGATCCGGTCCTCGACGCGATGCGGCGCCTCGGCATCGCGGCCCGCGCCCGCACGGACGCGGCGATCGTCGCCGTCACGGGCTCGGTCGGCAAGACGGGCACCAAGGAGGCGCTCCGCCACGTTCTCGCCGCGCAGGGGGCGACCCACGCCTCGGTCGCCTCCTACAACAACCACTGGGGTGTGCCGCTGACCCTGGCGCGGATGCCGGCCGCGACCCGCTACGGCGTGTTCGAGATCGGCATGAACCACCCCGCCGAGATCCTGCCGCTCACCGCGATGGTGCGCCCGGACGTTGCGCTGATCACCACGGTCGAGCCCGTCCATATCGAGCATTTCCGCTCCCTCTCGGCCATCGCCGACGCCAAGGGCGAGATCTTCTCGGGGCTGAAGCCGGGCGGCGTCGCGGTGATCAACCGCGACAACCCGAACTTTTCCCGCCTCCTCGCCCACGCCCAGGCGTCGCGGGCGGGCCGCATCGTGACCTTCGGCGAGCATCCGGAGGCGGACGTGCGCGGCAACCGCATCGTCATGCGCCCGGACCTGTCGGTGGTCGACGCCACCGTGATGGGCATTCCCGTGACCTATCAGCTCGGCACGCCGGGCCGGCACGTGGCCCAGAACTCGCTCGGCGTCATGGCCGTGGCGCACGCGCTCGGCGCCGATCTTGCCCGCGCGGCCCTGTCGCTGGCGGCGCTCAAGCCTCCGGTCGGGCGCGGCGAGCGCACGGCGCTGGCGGTCAAGGGCGGCGAGGCCTTCCTCGTCGACGAGAGCTACAACGCCAATCCCGCCTCGATCCGGGCGGCGCTGGCCACGCTCGCCGGAATCGAGACCGGTTCGCGCGGGCGCCGCATCGCGGTGCTCGGCGACATGCTGGAGCTCGGCGAGGCGGCCGAGCGCCATCACCGCGAGCTCGCCGACGCGGTCGCGGCGAACGGGATCGACCTCGTCTTCACGGCGGGCGGCCTGATGCGCCACCTGTTCGAGGCACTGCCCCTGAGCCGCCGCGGCGTCAGCGCCGCGACGGCGCCCGATCTCGTCGACGCCGTCGTCTCGACCCTGCGGCCGGGGGATGCCGTGATGGTCAAGGGCTCGAACAGCATCCGCATGGGGCGGATTGTCGAAGCCCTCAAAGCCCGCTACGCGAGCGATCCAACGCGACGCGAGTCGGCCCACGCGGCGGCTCCGTAGAGACTTTCGCGGAGCGCGCGGTTGCGGCGCGAACGGATCGGAGGCGTGCCGCGGCCTCCGCCACCCGATCTCCTGATGCCTGGTTACGCCGCGGTCGAGTTCCGGATGCTGTATCTCCTGTCGGACCTGAGCGGCACGCTCTCGCCCCTCAACGTCTTTCGCTACATCACCTTCCGGACCGGCGGCGCGCTGTTCACGGCGGGCCTGTTCGTGTTCTGGTTCGGCCCCTGGATCATCTCGCTGCTGCGCCTGCGCCAGGGGAAGGGCCAGCCGATCCGCGAGGACGGGCCGCAGACCCACCTCCTGACGAAGCGCGGCACGCCGACCATGGGCGGCCTGATGATCCTGGCGGGCGCCATCGTGGCGATCCTGCTCTGGGCGAATCCGCGCAACCACTACGTCTGGATCACCCTGACGGTGACGCTCGGCTTCGGGGCGATCGGCTTCTACGACGATTACCTCAAGGTCACGAAGCAGTCGCACAAGGGCTTTTCCGGCAGGTTCCGGCTGGCGCTCGAGGCGCTCATCGCGATCTCGGCCTGCACCATGATCGCGGTCTACTCGCCCGCCTCCCTGCAGAACCAGCTCGCCTTCCCGGTCTTCAAGGACGCGCTCCTGAACCTCGGCTGGTTCTACGTGTTGTTCGCAGGCTTCGTGATCGTGGGGGCCGGCAACGCGGTCAACATCACGGACGGCCTCGACGGCCTCGCCATCGTGCCGGTGATGATCGCCTGCGGCACCTTCGGGGTGATCGCCTACCTCGTCGGCAACTCGTTCACCGCGAACTACCTGCAGGTGAATTACGTGCGCGACACGGGCGAGCTCGCCATCGTCTGCGGCGCCGTGATCGGGGCGGGCCTCGGCTTCCTCTGGTTCAACGCGCCGCCCGCGCAGATCTTCATGGGCGACACCGGCTCGCTCGCGCTCGGCGGCCTCCTCGGCGCGGTGGCGGTGGCGACGAAGCACGAGATCGTGCTCGCCATCGTCGGCGGCCTGTTCGTCCTCGAGATCATGTCGGTGATCATCCAGGTCGCCTCGTTCAAGCTGACCGGCAAGCGCGTCTTCCGGATGGCGCCGATCCATCACCATTTCGAGCAGAAAGGCTGGAAGGAGCCGCAGGTCGTGATCCGGTTCTGGATCATCGCCGTGATCCTGGCGCTCGCGGGCCTCGCGACCCTGAAGTTGCGCTAGCGTCGTCGATATGGTCCTTCCCCGGCAAAGCCGCTATCGCCGTCTGCTGGAAGGCCCATGACCCCCGTCACAACCTACGAAGGGCGCCGCGTCGCCCTGTTCGGCCTCGGTGGATCGGGGCTCGCCACGGCGCTGAGCCTGAGGGCCGGAGGCGCCGATGTCGTCGCCTGCGATGACGATCCCGAGAGCATGGAGCGCGCCCGCGGCCAGGGGATCGCGACGGCGGATCTGCGCGCGGCGGACTGGTCCGCCTTCGCGGCCCTCGTGCTCGCGCCCGGCGTGCCGCTGACGCACCCGGCCCCGCACTGGAGCGTGGACCTCGCGAGGGCGGCCGGCGTCGCGGTGATCGGTGATATCGAGCTGTTCTGCCGCGAGCGGGCCCTCGTCGCGCCGGACGCGCCCTTCGTCGCCATCACGGGCACGAACGGCAAGTCGACCACGACGGCGCTGATCGCCCATATCCTGGGGCAAGCGGGCCGCGACGTGCAGATGGGCGGCAATATCGGCACCGCCATCCTGTCGCTGGAGCCGCCCGCGGCCGGGCGCGTCCACGTGATCGAGCTGTCCTCCTTCCAGATCGACCTGACGCCCTCCCTGAAGCCAAGCGTCGGCGTGCTCCTCAACATCACGCCCGACCATCTCGACCGGCACGGCGCGATGGAGAATTACGCGGGCATCAAGGAGCGCCTGATCCAGGGCTCGGACCTCGCCGTGGTCGGCATCGACGACGGGTTCAGCCGCGCCATCGCCGAGCGCCGGACCGGGCCGACGATCCGCGTCCACGTCGTCCAGGGGCCGGGCGAGGGCGGCCTGCCGATCGACGGGCTGACGGCCCGCGGCGGGGGAATCTTCGAGGGCGACGGCCGGCCGGTCGCGGACGTGTCCGGCATCGGCTCGCTGCGCGGCGCGCACAACTGGCAGAACGCGGCCGTCGCGGTGGCGGTCGCCCGCGCCCTCGGCCTGGCCGAGGAGGCGATCCAGGCCGGCCTTCGCTCGTTCCCCGGCCTGCCGCACCGCATGGAGGAGGTCGGCCGGCGCGGCCGCGTGCTCTTCGTCAACGATTCGAAGGCCACGAACGCCGACTCGACCGAGAAGGCGCTGACCGCCTTCCGCGACATCCACTGGATCCTCGGCGGCAAGGCCAAGGACGGCGGCATCTTCCCCCTCGCGCCCCACTTCGATCGCGTCGCCCACGCCTACCTGATCGGCGCCGCCTCGGACGCCTTCGCGGCGACGCTGGAGGGCGCCGTGCCCTACACCCGCTGCGGAACCCTGGATGAAGCGACGAGGGCGGCCGCCGAGGGGGCCGCTGCGTCCGGTGCGCCCGAGCCCGTCGTGCTCCTCTCACCGGCCTGCGCATCCTACGACCAGTTCAGGAGCTTCGAGGACCGCGGCAACCAGTTCCGCGAGATGGTGCGGGCCCTGCCCTGAGCCGCACGCCGCGCTCAGGATGCGATAACCATAAGGGACCATTTACCATTCCGTCACAGGATCGCGGCCGGCCCCGGCCCGCTCCGCCCGAGCGGTCCGCGTCACGGAGCACGCGTAGTCCCATGATGTCCCGCGCGGAACGCACGCCCCTCACGGATTGGTGGTGGACGGTCGATCGCGGCCTGCTCGCGGCGCTCGGCGCCCTGATGGTGGCGGGCCTCGTCTTCCTGATGGGCGGTGGCCCGCCGGTGGCCGAGCGCATCGGCCTGCCGACCTTCTATTTCCTCAACCGGCAGGCGATGTATCTCGCGCCGACGATCCTGCTGATCGTGGCCGTCTCGTTCCTGTCGCTGCGCCATATCCGGCGGCTCGCGCTCGGCACCTGGCTCGTCGGCGTGGCGCTCTGCATCCTGGCCGGCCGGTTCGGCCCCGAGATCAAGGGCGCGCATCGCTGGATCCAGTTCGGCTCATTCGGCCTGCAGCCCTCCGAATTCGTGAAGCCCGCCTTCGTGGTGGTAGCCGCCTGGGCCTTCTCGGAGGGCGCGCAGCGGCGCGACATGCCGGGCGGCTTCCTGGCGATCCTGCTCCTGCCAGTCACCATCGTACCGCTGATCCTGCAGCCCGATTTCGGCCAGACCATGCTGATCACCATCGTCTGGTGCGCGCTGTTCTTCGTGGCCGGCCTGCACTGGTTCTGGGTGGCGGGTCTGGGGGCGGCCGGCCTCGTCGGGGTGTTCGCCGCCTACACGTTCCTGCACCACGTGCGCGAGCGCATCACGCGCTTCCTTGACCGTGATTCGGGCGACAGCTTCCAGGAATTCTGGTCGCGCGAATCCTTCCGCTCGGGCAGCTGGTTCGGCACCGGCCCGGGCGAGGGTGTGGCCAAGCGCCACCTGCCCGACGCCCATACGGACTTCATCTTCTCCGTCACCGGCGAGGAGTTCGGCGTCATCGTCTGCCTGTGCCTCGTGGCCCTGTTCGCCTACATCGTGATGCGCGGCCTCAAGCTCGCGCGGCGCACCGACGACACCTTCTCGCGCCTCGCGATCACCGGCCTCACCACCCTGTTCGGTCTCCAGGCCTGCATCAACATGGCGGTGAACACCCAGCTCATGCCGGCCAAGGGCATGACGCTCCCCTTCGTCTCCTACGGCGGCTCCTCCCTGATCTCGCTCGCGCTCGGCATGGGCTTCCTCGTCGCGCTGACCCGCAAGCGCCCCCGCGTGACCATGCTGAGCCAGAAGCCGCCGGGCACCGCGCCCGCCACCGTCGCCGGGGTGATGCGGTGAGCGTGCTGCAGGCGACGATCCTCCTCTGCGCCGGCGGCACCGGGGGGCACCTCTTCCCGGCCGAGAGCCTCGCCCACGCGCTGCGTGCCCGCGGTGTGAGGGTGGCGCTCGCGACCGACGCGCGCGTCGATTCGATCGCGGCCGAGTTCCCGGCCTCCGAGATCGTGACGATCGCCTCCGCGACGCCCTCCGGCCGTTCCCTTGTCAGGCGGGCGGGCGCCGTCCTGACCCTGGGGCGGGGCTTCGGCGCGGCGGCGCGCGCGATCCGGCGCATCAACCCGGCCGCGATCGTGGGCTTCGGCGGCTACCCGACCGTGCCGCCGGTGCTCGCCGGCCAGATCCTGCGGGTGCCGACTCTCCTGCACGAGCAGAATGCCGTGATGGGCCGCGCCAACGCCTTCCTGGCCCGCGGCGCCCGCACGATCTGCACGGGCTTCGCTGAGGTGCGGGGCGTGCCCGCGAAGGCGCGGGCGCCGCGCATCCACACCGGCAATCCGCTGCGCCCGGCGGTGATCGAGGCCGCCCGGACGCCCTATCCGCCGCTCGGTCCCGAGGACGACCTGCATCTCCTCGTCTTCGGCGGCAGCCAGGGCGCGCGGGTGATGGGCGAGGTCGTGCCGAGCGCGATCGCCGGGCTGCCCGCGGATCTCCGGGGGCGTCTCAACCTCGTGCAGCAGGCGCGGCCCGAGGACCTGACGGCGGTCCAGAACGACTACCTCGCCATGGGCCTGCGCGGCGTCGAGGCGGCTCCCTTCTTCCGCGACCTGCCGGGCCGCATGGCCCGGAGCCACCTCGTGGTCTCGCGCTCGGGCGCCTCGACCGTCTCGGAGCTCGCCGCGATCGGCCGGCCCGCGATCCTGGTGCCGCTGCCGGGCGCGCTCGATCAGGACCAGGCGGCCAACGCCGCGACGCTCTCGGGCATCGGCGCGGCGCTGAGCCTGCCGCAGACGAGCTTCACCCCCGACCGGCTCACGGCCGAGCTGGTCGATCTCTTCGGAAACCCCGAAAAATTGACCCGGGCGGCGGCAGCGGCCAAAAGCGCGGGCATACACGACGCCGCCGAGCGGCTCGCCGAGGTCGTCATCGCGACGGCGGCCGGCGTCTGACGTCCGGCGACGCGCGGGCGGCGTGCATCCCGAGATCAAACGGAACAAGCCATGAAATTGCCCGACCAGCTCGGCCCCATCCACTTCATCGGCATCGGCGGAATCGGCATGTCCGGCATCGCCGAGGTGATGCACAACCTCGGGTATACGGTCCAGGGCTCGGACGCCTCCGACAACGCCAACGTGCGGCGCCTCGCCGGGAAGGGCATGCGCACCTTCGTGGGCCACGACGCCGCCAACGTCGAGGAGGCGGCCCTCGTCGTGGTCTCGACCGCGATCCGGCGCGACAATCCCGAGCTCGCCGCGGCCCGCGAGCGGCGCCTGCCCGTGGTGCGGCGCGCCGAGATGCTGGCCGAGCTGATGCGCTTCAAGTCCTGCGTGGCGATCGCCGGCACCCACGGCAAGACGACGACGACCTCGCTCGTGGCGACGCTGCTCGATGCCGGCAACCTCGACCCGACCGTGATCAACGGCGGCATCATCAACGCCTACGGCACCAACGCCCGCATGGGCGAGGGCGAGTGGATGGTGGTGGAGGCCGACGAATCGGACGGCACCTTCCTGAAGCTGCCCGCCGACGTCGCGATCGTCACGAACATCGACCCGGAGCACCTCGACCATTTCGGCTCGTTCGACGCGGTCAAGGACGCCTTCCGGCGCTTCATCGACAACATCCCGTTCTACGGCTTCGCCGTGATGTGCATCGATCACCCGATCGTGCAGGACCTCGTCGGCCATATCGAGGACCGGCGCATCATCACCTACGGCGAGAACCCGCAGGCGGACGTGCGCCTCATCGACGTGGACCTGCGCGGCGGCCAGAGCCGCTTCCGGGTGATGATCCGCGACCGCCGCCCCGGCTTCCGCCTGGAGATGGAGGACCTCGTCCTGCCGATGCCCGGCAAGCACAACGCGCTGAACGCGACCGCCGCGCTCGCCGTCGCGCACGAGCTCGGCGTCTCGCCCGAGGCCATCCGCCGGGCGCTCGCCGGGTTCGGCGGCGTCAAGCGCCGCTTCACCCGCACGGGCGAGTGGAACGGCGCCCAGATCTTCGACGATTACGCGCACCATCCGGTAGAGATCAAGGCGGTGCTGAAGGCCGCCCGCGCCTCGACCGAGGGCAGCGTCGTCGCCATCGTGCAGCCCCACCGCTACAGCCGCCTGCAATCGCTGTTCGACGATTTCTGCACCTGCTTCAACGACGCCGACACGGTGATCGTCGCCCCCGTCTACGCGGCGGGCGAGCAGCCGATCGAGGGGATCGACCGCGACGGCCTGGTGGCGGGCCTCAAGTCCCGCGGCCACCGGGACGCGGTGGCGCTCGAGCGCCCCGAGGACCTCGCCGGCCTCGTCGCGGGGCTGGCCAAGCCCAGCGACTACGTGGTGTGCCTGGGCGCCGGCAACATCACGCAATGGGCCTACGCGCTGCCGGGAGAGCTCGCGGGCCTGACGCGGTGAGGGCACCGGATCCCGAGCGGACGGCATTCCGCCGCTTCTGGAACGGCGAGGTCATGACCAACATCGATTCCGTCCTGGAGACGACCATGGCCGCGCTTCCCCCCTCTCCCCGCGCGCGGGGAGAGGGCCGCGTCGACCTCGTCGTCGGCGCGGCGAGCGCGCAGGGCGGGGAGGGGGCCTCGACGGATGCGCCCCCTGCAACGCCCCTTCACCCTCGGCTGCCGCCTCGCTTCGCCGACGACGAGGTCGGCAAAGCCCTCTTCCCGCAGGCGGGGAGAGGGGGAGAACCTGCATGACCGACTTTCCCGATCTTGTCCCGCAGATCCGCGCCCGCGCCCCGCATCTGCGCGGCCGCCTCCTGTCCAACCAGCCGCTCGCCGACCTCACCTGGTTCCGCGTCGGCGGGCCGGCGCAGGTGCTGTTCACGCCGGCCGACGAGGAGGATCTCGCGGGGCTCCTCGCCGCCCTCGACGCGAGCATCCCCGTGACGGTAATCGGCCTCGGCTCGAACCTGATTGTGCGTGACGGCGGCGTGCCGGGCGTGGTGGTCCGGCTCGGCGGAAGAGCCTTCGGCGGCGTCGAGGTCGACGGCGAGAGCCTGCGCGCCGGCACGGCGGTGCCGGACATGCGGCTCGCCAGGGCGGCGGCCGAGGCCGGGCTCGACGGGCTCGCCTTCTTCCGCGGGATCCCGGGCTCGGTCGGGGGTGCGCTGCGCATGAACGCGGGCGCCCATGGCGGCGAGACCACGGACGTCCTCGTCGAGGCCCGCGGCATCGACCGGCGGGGCGCCTCGCGCAGCTTCACCCATGCCGAGATGGGCTTCGCCTACCGCCATTGCTCGGCGCCCGATGACGTGATCTTCACGAGCGCCCTGTTCCGGGGCCGGCCCGGCGACCGCGCCGCGATCGAGGCCGAGATGGAGCGTGTCACCGCCGCCCGCGAGGCCGCCCAGCCGATCCGCGAGCGCACCGGCGGCTCGACCTTCAGGAACCCGGACGGCGGCAAGGCCTGGCAGCTCATCGACGCCGCCGGCTGCCGCGGGCTGACCCGGGGCGGCGCCCAGGTCTCGGAGATGCACTGCAACTTCCTGATCAACCGGGGCGGCGCGACCGCCGCCGACATCGAGGGGCTCGGCGAGGCGGTGCGCCGGCGCGTGCGCGAGACCTCCGGGATCGAGCTGCACTGGGAGATCAGGCGGATCGGGATCGACGCACCGGAGGCAGGCCGGTAAGTCGTCGGACGAGCCAGTTGGGAGACGATGCCGTGAAGGGCCGCTCCGTGAGGACCGCCGACTCGAAGGTCTCGGCGGAGAGCCGGACCGTGCTGCCGGCCGAGCTGCGCGAGCGCCTGGGCGTCCGCCCGGGCGACCGGCTGCGCTACGCGCGGGAGCATCACCAAGCAGGCCGGTCTCAAGAAGGACGCATGATGCGCTACGCAATCGTCATCGAGCAGGCGGGATCGAACGTCTCGGCCTACGTACCCGATCTGCCGGGCTGCATCGCCACGGCGCCGAGCGTCGAGGCCGTCGAGCGCGAGATCCGGGACGCGATCCGCTTCCACATCGAGGGATTGCGGGCGGATGGCGAGCCGGTCCCCGAGCCGACGAGCCTCGCGGAATACGTCGACGCCTGAGCGTCCCTGCAAAAACCCGCACGATCATCCTCGGAAACCCGCGAGCCCGCCCATGTCCAAGCACGTCGCCGTCCTGATGGGCGGATGGTCCTCCGAGCGCGAGGTGTCGCTGCGCTCCGGCACGGCCTGCGCCCGCGCCCTCGAGGGACGGGGCTACCGCGTCACCCCTGTCGATGTCGGCCCCGACGTCGCGACCGTGCTGACCGCGCTTCGGCCCGACCTCGCTTTCAACGCGCTGCACGGCCCGGCGGGCGAGGACGGCACCATCCAGGGCCTGCTCGAGATCCTGAAGATTCCCTACACGCATTCGGGCGTGCTCGCCTCGGCGCTCGCCATGCACAAGGAGCGTGCCAAAACGGTCATGAAGGCGGCCGGCGTGAGCGTCCCGGAGGGTTGCGTCGTTAACCGTCGTGATGCCGCCAGGGCACACCCGTTAACGCCTCCGTACGTCGTCAAACCGATCGCGGAGGGCTCCTCGGTGGGGGTCATCATCGTGCGCGAGGGGCGCTCGCACCCGCCCCAGGAACTCGCCCGCGAGGACTGGGCGTTCGGCGAGGAAGTCCTTGTGGAGACTTACGTTCCGGGCCGCGAGCTGACCTGCGCGGTGATGGGGGACCGGGCCCTCGGCGTCATCGAGATCAAGCCGGCCTCGGGGGAGTGGTACGACTACGACGCGAAGTACGCCGCCGGCGGGTCCATTCACGTGTTGCCGGCAGAAATTAAACCAAATGTTTACCAGCGTGTCCAAGAGTTGTCGTTAACGGCGCATCAAGCACTGGGCTGCCGGGGCGTCAGCCGTGCAGACCTCCGTTACGACGACACACCGGGCGGAACCGGTGCCCTCGTCGTGCTGGAGGTCAACACGCAACCCGGCATGACCCAGACGAGCCTTGTGCCGGAGATCGCAGCCCATGCTGGCTTGAGTTTCGGTGAGCTCGTCCAATGGATGGTGGAGGACGCAACCTTGGGCCGCTGAGCCCCGCCGGATATTCCGGCGGCGAGGGCCCGCTCGCGGGCCTTCTGGCCCGGCTGCCCCGCCTCCTCCGGCGCGGCGGCCCGCGCCGCTTCCGGCCGGCCCTGCCGCTGGCCGAGCGCCTGCCCGCCCATGTCGGCATCCTGGGGGTCTCGACCTCCTTCGCGGCCCTCGCGCTGGCCGGCTTCGTGGCGAGCGGCCGCTACGACGCCTTCGTGGCCGAGCAGGGCCGTCCCCTCGACATCCTCGCCCGGGTCGCCGGCTTCGGCGTCGAGCGCGTCACCATCTCGGGCATCTCGCGGATGTACGAGCGCGAGGTGCTGGCCGCCGCCGGCATCGACTGGCGCTCCTCCGTGCCCTTCCTCGACGTGAACGAGGTGCGCGAGCGCCTGATCAAGGTGCCGCTGATCGCCAGCGCCTCCGTACGCAAGCTCTACCCGAACGAGATCGCCATCAGCCAGGTCGAGCGCGAGCCCGCCGCCCTCTGGCAGAAGAACGGCGAGATCAGCGTCATCGCGGCCGACGGCACCGTCATCGACACGATGCGCGACGACCGCTACGCGAGCCTGCCGCTCGTCGTCGGCGACGAGGCCAACGCCCGGCTCGGCGAGTATCTCGGGCTGATCGCGGCCGCCGGCACCCTCGGCGAGCGCATCCGGGCGGGCACCTACGTCTCGGGCCGGCGCTGGACGCTGAAGCTCGACGGCGTCGACATCCGCCTGCCGGAGACGAACCCCGCCGAGGCGCTCGCCCGCCTCGTGCGGATCGAGCGGGAATCCCGGGTCCTCGAGAAGGACATCATCGCGGTCGACCTGCGCATGCCCGATCGCGTGGTGGTGCGCCTGACCGAAGAGGCCGCCGCCGCGCGCGCCGAGGCCCAGAAGAAGACGAAGAAGGGAACGGCGACATGACCCGCCGGCCCCGCCCCCTCCTCCGCCCGCATCCCCTCGTCTCCAGATCCGTTGCCCGGTAGCGTCCGATGCACAGCCACCACGGCCTCACGCCGCGACTGAAGCCGCTCTCCGCCCGCCGGAGCACGACGCTGTCGGTCCTCGACATCGGCACCAGCAAGGTCGTCTGCCTCATCGCCGAGCTGCAGCCGGCCGAGGCGCTCTCGACGCTGCGCGGGCGCACCCACCTCGCCCGCATCATCGGCATCGGCCACCAGCGCTCGCTCGGCCTGAAGGGCGGCGCCATCGTCGACCTCGAGGCCGCCGAGGGCGCCATCCGGCAGGCGGTCCACGCCGCCGAGCGGATGGCCAAGGTCGAGGTCCAGTCGGTCATCGTCAACATGTCGGGCGGGCGCCTCGCCTCCCAGCATTTCGAGGCGCGCGTGAACGTGCGCACCGGCACCGTCACGGGCGCCGACGTGGAGCGCGTGCTCGAGACCGCGAGCGCCCACGGGGTCAGCCCCGGCCGCGCCGTGCTCCATGCCCTGCCGACGGGCTACGCCCTCGACGGCCAGGGCGCCGTGATCGACCCCTCGGGGATGATCGGCGACGCCCTCGGCGTCGACCTGCACGTCGTCACCAGCGAGGCCGCGGCCGCCCGCAACCTGATGCTCGCGGTGGAGCATTGCCATCTCGGCGTCGAGGCGGTGATCGCCACCCCCTACGCCGCCGGCCTCTCGGCGCTGGTCGACGACGAGGCCGAGATGGGCGTGGCCGTCGTCGACATGGGCGGCGGCACCACCAGCGTCGGCGTGTTCTCGGGCGGCCACCTCGTCCATGTCGACGCGGTCGCGGTCGGCGGCCACCACGTCACCATGGACATCGCCCGCGGCCTCTCGACCCGGGTCGCGGCCGCCGAGCGCCTGAAGACGCTCTACGGCTCGGCCATCGCCACGGCCTCCGACGAGCGGGACATGATCGCCGTCCACGGCGTCGGCGAGGACGAGGCCGACGCGCCCACCCACGTGCCGCGCTCGCAACTCGTGCGGATCATCCGCCCGCGCGTCGAGGAGGTGATCGAGCTGGTGCGCGACCGCCTGCGCAACGCGGGCTTCGCCGCCCAGGCCGGGCGCCGCGTGGTGCTCACGGGCGGCGCCAGCCAGCTCGTCGGCCTGCCCGAGGTCACCCGCCGGGTGATGCAGGGACAGGTCCGGATCGGGCGGCCGCTGGGCATCCGCGGGCTGCCCGAGGCCGCCAAGGGCCCGGCCTTCTCGGCCGCGGTCGGCCTGCTGGTCTACCCGCAGGTGGCGCATGCGGAGCATTTCGAGCCGCGCGGGGCAGGCGCCTTCGCGGGCACGGGAACGGACGGCTACTTCTCGCGCGTCGGACGCTGGATTCGCGAGAGTTTCTAGACGGTTGACCGCGGCGGCCCGAGGCGGCCGCGGGACCTCGAACGCATCGGCGCCGGTTTCGGACGCCATCTTGAAATCGGGAAAGTCACGAGAGGCTCGACACCATGGCCATTTCTCTCCAGGCGCCGGACATCCGGGAACTCAAGCCCCGCATCACCGTCTTCGGTGTCGGCGGAGCCGGCGGCAACGCCGTCAACAACATGATCGAGTCGGGGCTCCTCGGCTGCGAGTTCGTGGTGGCCAACACCGACGCGCAGGCGCTGACCTCGTCGAAGGCCGAGCGCGTCATCCAGATGGGCCTCGGCGTGACGCAGGGGCTCGGCGCGGGCTCGCACCCCGAGGTCGGCTCGGCCGCGGCGGACGAGGTGATCGACGAGATCCGCGACCAGCTCTCGGGCGCCCATATGTGCTTCATCACCGCCGGCATGGGCGGCGGCACCGGCACCGGCGCGGCGCCGGTCATCGCGCGGGCCGCGCGCGACATGGGCATCCTCACGGTCGGCGTCGTCACGAAGCCGTTCCAGTTCGAGGGCCTGCGCCGGATGCGCACGGCCGAGGCCGGCATCCAGGAGCTGCAGGCGGCCGTCGACACCCTCATCGTCATCCCGAACCAGAACCTGTTCCGGGTCGCCAACGAGAAGACCACCTTCGCGGACGCCTTCGCGATGGCCGACCAGGTGCTCTACTCGGGCGTCGCCTGCATCACCGACCTGATGGTCAAGGAAGGCCTGATCAACCTCGACTTCGCGGATGTCCGCGCGATCATGCGCGGCATGGGCAAGGCCATGATGGGCACCGGCGAGGCGAGCGGAGAGAAGCGCGCCAACCGCGCCGCGGAGGCCGCGATCGCCAACCCGCTCCTCGACGACGTCTCGATGAAGGGCGCGCGCGGCCTGCTGATCTCGATCACGGGCGGCAACGACCTCACCCTGTACGAGCTCGACGAGGCGGCCACCCGCATCCGCGAGGAGGTCGATTCGGACGCCAACATCATCCTGGGCGCCACATTCGACGAGAGCCTCGACGGCATCATCCGGGTCTCGGTCGTCGCCACCGGCATCGAGCCCGCGCTGATCTCGGCGGTCTCGCCGAACAACCCCGAGATCGTCCAGACCGAGCAGCGCATCGCGGAAGTGGCCGAGCGCCTGCGGGCCGAGGCGAGGGCGCGCGCCGCCCAGCCCGCCCCGGCCGCGCCGCCGACGCCCGCCGCCCTGCAGGCTCACGCCCAGGCTCACGCCCACGCGGCGTCGGCGGGCCAGGGCCTGCCGGCCCGCCCCGCCCTGGCCGAGGCGATGGCGCCCGAGATGCGCGTCGAGGCGCCGGTCGTGCGCGACGACGTCGTCCTGACCCAGTCGCAGCCGCGCGTGGCGATGCCCTACGCCGCCCCGCCGGCCCCGCAGCCCGAGGCGGGCCCGGCCCTCAACGCCGGTCCCTTCCTGCCGCCGCGGGCCGCGGCGCCGGCCGCCGCCCCGCTCGCCCGGGCGCCGCGCATGCCGCAGATCCACGAGCTGCCCCCGATCGGGCAGGCCCAGATCCGCGCCAGCCGCGGCGAGGAGCCGGCCGAGGCCCCGGCCGACTCGAAGCGCATGACCCTGCTGCGCCGCCTCGCCACGGTCGGCTTCGGCGGCCGCCGCGAGGAGGCCGAGCCGGCTCCCGCCCCGGCGCCGGTGCGGGCGCCCCAGCACGCGCTGCCGCCGGCCCCCGCCGCCCCGGTGCGCGCCCCGGCCCCGCCGGCGCCGCAGGGCTACCGCCCGGCGCAGGGCGGCCTCGACCCGCAGGGGCGCGTCGCCCCGCAGCCGCGGATGATGGACGACGACCAGCTCGAGATCCCGGCCTTCCTGCGCCGCCAGGCGAACTGAGCCGAGACTGCCCCGCGGACCCGTTCGCGGGGCAGACCCTCGCCGGAGGCCCTTTCCCGGCCGGCGGCGTCCCGTCTAAGGAGGCCTCCGGCCGCGCGTCCGGCCGACCCGCTGAGGCTTTTCCGCAACAGACCCGGCGCCGCGAGGAGCCGGGTTTAACATGTTGTTAAAACATTGAGCAAAAAGCGCTTTCGGAATCGCTGCGCGAAAGCGTGACTGTAACACAGCGTAAGAATCCGTGATTTGGCCGGGCTTTTGACCCCCGCTATAGAAAACCTCGGAACGAGAAAGCGCGGCGGTTTCGCCGTCAGCGCGCGCAGGGGCTTCAAGCAGCGGACGGATCTCAAAAGGCCGGCACGTCGCCACGCGCGGTGTGCTGCCTGATCGCGGCCGAGGGCTAAGGAATGCGAACGAACCAACAAACCACCCTCAAGGGTCCGGCCACGCTCCGCGGCATCGGTGTCCATTCCGGAAACCCCGCCGAGATCGTCCTTCGCCCCGCTCCAGCCAACCACGGCATCAGTTTCCTGCGCACCGGCATGCCGAGCGGCAACGACCGGCTCATCAAGGCCCACCACGCCTGCGTCTCCGCCACCGAGCTCTGCACCGTCATCGGCGACGTCGCGACCGGCGCGGTCGCCACCATCGAGCACCTGATGTCCGCCCTCTACGGACTGGGCGTCGACAACGCCCTCGTGGAGATCGACGGGCCCGAGATGCCCATCCTCGACGGCAGCGCGCTCCCCTTCGTCAAGGCCATCGACGCGGTCGGCATCACCGCCTGCGGGGCGCCCCGGCGCTGGGTCAAGGTGCTGCGCCACGTCCGCATCGAGGTGGGCCGGGCCTTCGCCGAGCTCCGCCCGATCGACCGGGGCTTCCGCCTCGACGTCGAGATCGATTTCGAGAGCCCGGTGATCGGCCGCAGCCGCAAGGCCATGGACCTCACCGCCGCCTCCTACCGCCGCGAGATCGCGGGCGCCCGCACCTTCGGCATGATGAAGGACGTGGAGCGCTACTGGAAAGCCGGCTTCGCGCTCGGCGCCTCCCTCGAGAACACGGTCGCGGTCGGCGAGAGCGCGGTGGTCAATCCCGAGGGTCTGCGCTTCGCGGACGAGTTCGTCCGCCACAAGTTCCTCGACGCGGTCGGCGACCTCGCGCTCGCCGGCCTGCCCCTCCAGGGTGCCTACCGCTCCTATTGCGGCGGCCACCGGATGAATGTCGGCGTCCTCACCGCCCTCTTCTCGGACCGCGCCAACTACGCGATCGTCGAGGCCCAGGGGACCCGCCGCGAGAGCGCGCTCGCCGAGTTCGGCGTCGGCCTCGGGATCGCGGCCTTCGCGGGCGACCTGTAACCGTCAGAGCACACCGGGCCGCCGATCGCGCTGAGCCCGCGCCCGCCGTTTTCACGCCCGATTTCGGCGCCACGGTGAATCGTCTGTGAAGAGCGGCGCGGCCGCAGGGACCCCGGCCGGTCCGCCGTGGCAGGATGCCCGCTCGACGCGACATCCGTGATGGCTTGACGGCGCAAGCCTCTGCGCAGACAGAGCCGTGCCTGTTGGGGAATGAACCGCAAATGCCTGTCACCTCTCCGAACCGCTCTGCGCTGGCGGCCCTGATCCTGTCGGCGCTGAGCCTCGGTCTCGGCGGCTGCGACGCCCTCGACTCGATCAATCCCTTCGCCGAGAAGTACAAGCCCGAGGTCGTCCCGGACGTCCCCGCGGACAAGCTCTACAGCGAGGGCTTGGCCAAGATGGAGGACAGCGACTACGAGGGCGCCACCAAGAAGTTCGGCGATCTCGACAAGCAGTACGCCTATTCCGACTGGTCCCGGAAGGCGCTGCTGATGACGGCTTACGCGAATTACGAGGGCCAGAAGTACGACGACGCCATCAATGCCTCGAAGCGCTACCTGCAGCGCCATCCGGCGAGCAAGGACGCGGCCTACGCCCAGTACCTGATGGCCATGTCCCAGTATAAGCAGATCCCGGACGTGACCCGCGACCAGGACCGTTCCGAGAAGGCCCTCGTCGCCCTGCAGGAACTCGTCCAGCGCTACCCGACCTCGGAATACGCCGCGGACGCCAAGTCGAAGATCCAGATCACCCGCGACCAGCTCGCCGGCAAGGAGATGGAGGTCGGCCGCTTCTACCTGGAGCGCCGCAACTTCCCGGCCGCGATCAACCGCTTCCGGGACGTGATCAGCAAGTACCAGACGACCCGCCACACCGAGGAGGCGCTGGAGCGCCTCGTCGAGGCCTACATGGCGCTCGGCATCACCCAGGAGGCGCAGAACGCCGCGGCCGTGCTCGGGCACAACTTCCCCGACTCGCCCTGGTACAAGGACGCGCACGCCCTCCTGCAGAACGGCGGCCTGGAGCCGCGCGAGGAGAAGACCTCCTGGCTGAGCCGCGCCTTCTCGTCGCTCACCGGCCGCACCGCCTCGGCGCAGTAGGAACCGGGGGAGGACCCCCGCGGGGACTTCGATCGCGGGCGCGGCCGGCCGGCCGCGCCCGCGACGTATTTTGGGGATGAAGTCCGGGCGACTTCCCCTTACATGACGGCGATCCAGTTCGAAGGGGCTTCCGACGCGGCATGCTCGTGCAGCTTGCGATCCGCGACATCGTTCTGATCGACAAGCTTGAGCTGAACTTCCGCGAGGGGCTGAGCGTCCTGACCGGGGAGACGGGCGCGGGCAAGTCGATCCTGCTCGATGCCTTCGCGCTCGCACTCGGCGGGCGCGGAGACGGGCGGCTCGTGCGCCACGGCGAGAGCCAGGGCAGCGTCACCGCCGTCTTCGACGCCCCCCTCGACCACCCGGCGCGCCTGATCGCGGCCGAATCCGAGATCGACACCGAGGGCGACCTGATCCTGCGCCGGACCCAGATGGCGGACGGGCGCACCCGCGCCTTCGTCAACGACCAGCCGGTGGGCGTGCAGGTGCTGCGCGCCATCGGCGCCGCCCTCGTGGAGATCCACGGCCAGCACGACGACCGGGCGCTCGCCGACCCGACGACGCACCGCGCGATTCTCGACGCGTTCGGCGGGCTGCAGGCGCCGCTCGCGGCGGTGGCGGAGGCCGGCAAGCGCGTGCGCGGCGCGCGCGCGGCGCTCTCCGAGCAGCGGGCCCGGGTCGAGGCGGCGCGCAAGGAATCCGACTTCCTGCGCCACGCCGTCGACGAGCTCGCCACCCTCGACCCGCGGGCCGGCGAGGAGGCGGCGCTGGCCGAGCGCCGCACGGTCATGCAGCAGAGCGAGAAGGTCGCCCGCGAGCTGAACGACGCCCTGGAGGCGGTCGGCGGCCCGAATTCCGGCAGCGCCCATCTCGCCTCGGCGATGCGCAAGCTGGAGCGGCGATCGAGCCAGCTGCCGGCCCTCGTCGAGCCCTGCATCGCCGCCCTGGACGCGGCGCTCGTCGCCCTCGACGAGGCGCGCGCCGTCCTCGAGGCGGCGGTGGCCGAGACCGAGTTCGATCCGCGCGAGCTGGAGCGGGTGGAGGAGCGCCTGTTCGCCCTGCGCGCCGCCTCCCGCAAGTACGACGTGCCGGCCGACGAGCTCGCCGCCCTGCGCGAGCGCTACGGGGCCGACGTCGCCGCGATCGAGGCCGGCGAGGAGGCGCTCGGCGGCCTCGAGCAGGATCTCGACAGGGCCGAGGCCGCCTACGCCAAGGCGGCGGCCAAGCTCAGCGAGGGCCGCAAGCGCGCCGCCAAGGCGCTCGACTCGGCCGTGAAGGCCGAGCTGCCGCCGCTCAAGCTCGAGCGCGCCCGCTTCATCACCGAGATCGCCACGGATCCCGACTCGCGCGACGGGGCGGGCATCGACCGCGTCGAGTTCTGGGCGCAGACGAATCCGGGCACGCGGCCCGGGCCGATGATGAAGGTGGCCTCCGGCGGCGAACTCTCGCGCTTCATGCTCGCCCTCAAGGTGGTGCTCGCCGACAAGGGCTCGGCCCCGACCCTGATCTTCGACGAGATCGATACCGGCGTCGGCGGCGCCGTGGCGGACGCGATCGGGGCCCGCCTCGCCCGCCTCGCCGGGACCGTGCAGGTGGTCGCCGTCACCCACGCGCCGCAGGTGGCGGCACGGGCCGAGACCCACTTCCTGATCGCCAAGGATCCCGTGAAGGGCAGCGACCGGGTCGCGACCCGGGTGGCCTCGCTGCCGGTCGAGGCGCGCCGCGAGGAGATCGCCCGGATGCTCGCCGGTGCCACCGTCACCGACGAGGCCCGCGCCGCCGCCGCGCGCCTCCTGCAGGGCGCCGCGGTCTGACAGGCTCTGACGCCTCGATCGAGGCGCAGAGCGCATCGGGCGGCCCGCGCGAGCGAGCGGCCGCGTTCCGTCCGCGGGCGCACGCGAGGCTCGGCCGACGCGCGACGGTAAAACTTCGTTAACCATCCCGTCAGAGAGTGATTCGACCGGACGGCCGGCGTGATTCGCGCGGGCACGGGATCAGTCTCAAGGGGGGAGACGATGGAGCAGACGGCCGGCAATCGCGACGCGGCTTCGCCCGGGCAGGGCGGCCCGGCGCCCGTCCTCAGCTTCGACACCCGCCAACGCCTGGGCCTGGCGCTGCGCTCGGTCTACGAAGGCAGCGTGGACACGCAGCCGATCCCGGATACGCAGGTCGATCTGCTGCTGCGCCTGCGCCACAAGGAGCGCGAGCGCAGCCGCGCACGCTGAGCCGCCCCGCCCGAGGGCTGCGGGACGCCTACCAGCGCCGCGCGCCGGGCCGGCGCTTGTACTCCGCCGCCCGGATCAGCGTCAGGACGCGGTCGAGCTGGCGCAGCATCGCCTCCTCGTCGACGCGCGCCGCCGCCGCGTCCAGATCCGCACCGAAGCGCTGGCGGGCCTGCGCGAGCGCCAGGTTCCGCTCGAGCTCCTCCCGCTCGGCATGCAGGGCCAGGTAAGCCGTCTCCTCGGCACTCGTCTCGCCGGCCGGCGGGGCGGGCGCTTCGCTGCTCTCGGTCCGCATCATGTCCTGTCCGATCCCCGCGGCGCGCGGCGCCGCGGAACTTCCGATGCATGCCAGGAACGCGCGAGGCGGCGAAACCGTGCCATGGCGTCCGCACCGCTTCCGCCGGAGCCCGCCGCGAGCCCGCGGGCGGGACCCCGTGGGGAACTGCGGATGACCCCGTGTCGGAATGCGGATGCCGCCGGGTGGGGCCGGCGCTGTCATCGCAGTGTCATGCCGCTGTCATAGAGGCGGCATCGTCGGGCGGCTATCGCTCGCGGCGACCGGGTTCCCGGCCGGCCGCGCAGGCTGCAGGCCGGACGAGGGACGACCCGTCCGGGACAGCGCCCGACAGCAAACGGAGACGCACGTGAAACCCTTGACCTACGCGCTCGCCATCGGCCTCGCGACGGCGCAGCTCGCCTTCCCGGCGCTCGCCGCCGACATCACCGGCGCCGGCGCCACCTTCCCGTTCCCGGTCTACTCGAAATGGGCGGAAGCCTACCGCAAGGATACCGGCACCGGCCTCAATTACCAGTCGATCGGCTCCGGCGGCGGCATCAAGCAGATCCAGGCCAAGACCGTCGATTTCGGCGCCACCGACGCGCCCCTCAAGGGCCCGGCGCTCGAGAAGGACGGCCTCGTCCAGTTCCCGACCGTGATGGGCGGCGTCGTCACCGTGGTGAACATCGCGGGCCTCACCCCGGGCCAGCTCAAGCTGACGGGCGAGCTCGTCGCCGACATCTACGCCGGCAAGATCACCAAGTGGTCGGATCCGAAGATCGCCGCGCCCAACCAGGGCGTGAAGCTGCCCGACGCGACGATCACGCCGGTCTACCGCTCCGACGCCTCGGGCACGACCAACATCTTCACCACCTACCTGTCGCAGGTCTCCGAGACCTGGAAGAAGGAATTCGGCGCCGCCACCACGATCTCCTGGCCGGCCGGCCAGGGCGGCAAGGGCAACGAGGGCGTGACCGCCACCGTCAAGCAGGTCCCGAACGCGATCGGCTACGTCGAGTCGGCCTACGCCAAGCAGAACAAGCTCAGCTACGCGCTGATCCAGAACAAGGCCGGCAAGTACCCGCAGCCGGACGACAAGGCGTTCCAGGCCGCGGCCGCCAGCGCCGACTGGAAGGCGGCGCCGGGCTTCGGCATCTCGCTGACCAACCAGCCCGGCGACGATGCCTGGCCGATCACGGCCGCGACCTTCATCCTCGTCCACAAGGACGCGGCCGACGCGGCCAAGTCCGCCGAGGTGCTCAAGTTCTTCGACTGGGCCTACAAGAACGGCGACACGCTCGCCTCCGAACTCGACTACGTGCCGCTGCCCGACAACGTGGTGGGCCTGATCCACGAGGAGTGGAAGCAGGTGAAGGGCAAGGACGGAAAGCCCGTCTTCAACATGTGAGGCCGGCAGCCGGCGCCCGCACTCCGGGCGCCGGTTTCGCCTGTCCGGTCCGGTGGGGGCCCTCTCCCGCCCGGACCGGTTCCGCGGACCCGACCTCTCCCGCGCGGGAGAGGTGACCGGCGCCCCGCTCGCTTCCGGCACCGCCGCGCGCTAAACGCCTCGAACCGACGAGAATTGCGGATGGCCTCCTTGACCGAACAGATCACGCTGGCGCGCACCGATGCGACGCGTGTCCGCCGGGCCCCCGGCCGGGGCTTCGACCGCCTGTTCCGCGGGGCCGCCTACGGCTCGGCCCTGCTCGTGCTCCTGATGCTCGCCGGCATCCTCGGCTCGATCGCCTGGGGCGGCTGGCCGGCCTTCCGCGAGTTCGGCTTCGGCTTCGTCACATCGAGCGCCTGGAACGTCGGCACCGAGCAGTACGGCGCGCTGGTGGCGATCATCGGGACGCTGGCCTCCGCGTTCCTCGCCCTCCTGATCGGGGTGCCGCTCTCGCTCGGCATCGCCGTCTACCTGACGCAGCTCTGCCCCGGCTGGGCGCGCAAGCCCGTCGCGATGACGATCGAGCTCCTGGCGGCCGTGCCGAGCATCATCTACGGCATGTGGGGCCTGTTCATCTTCGCGCCGCTCTTCGCCCGCTTCGTGCAGGTTCCGGTCTCGAACCTCGTCGAGGGCCTGCCGGTGGTCGGCACGCTGCTCTACGCCCGCGTGCCCTCGGGCGTCGGCGTGCTCACGGCCGGCATCATCCTGGCCATCATGATCGTGCCCTTCGTGGCCTCGATCACCCGCGACATGCTCGACCAGATCCCGACGGTGCTGCGCGAGAGCGCCTTCGGCATCGGCTGCACCACCTGGGAGGTGGTGCGCCACGTCCTCGTGCCGCAGGCCTCGGTGGCGATCATCGGCGCCATCATGCTGGGGCTCGGCCGCGCGCTCGGCGAGACCATGGCGGTCACCTTCGTGGTCGGCAACGCCAACCGGCTCTCGGCCTCGATCTTCGATCCGGGCTCGACCATCGCCTCGCGCATCGCCAACGAGTTCAACGAGGCGGACGGCCTGCAGCTCAACGCCCTGATGGCGCTCGGCTGCATCCTGTTCGTGATCACCTTCTTCGTCCTCGTCATCGCGCGGCTGCTCGTGCGCCGCGTCAAGGTCGCCTGAGGATCCTCGCGATGGACGTCACCAACCCCCTCGGCCAGACCCGCGCGGCGCCGGCGAACCGGGTGCGCCCGAGCCGGCGCGTCGCCGACCGGGTGCTGCGCTTCTCCTGCCTCGCCGCGACGGTGCTGGGCGCCATCGTGCTCGGATCGATCCTCCTGATGCTGATCATCGAGGGGCTGAAGGGCCTCTCGCCCAGCCTGCTCACGCAGCCGACGCCGGGCCCGGGCTCGGAGGGCGGGGGCATCGCCAACGCGATCCTGGGCAGCCTCGTGCTGACCCTGATCGGCATCGTGGTGGCGACGCCGGTCGGCGTCATGGCCGGCACCTACCTCGCCGAGTACGGCCGGGCCTCGAAGCTCGCCGACCTGATCCGCTTCCTCAACGACATCCTGCTCTCGGCGCCATCGATCCTGATCGGTCTGTTCGTCTACACCCTGATGGTGCGGCCGATGGGCACCTATTCGGGCTGGGCCGGCGGCGTGGCGCTCGCCATCATCGCGACGCCCGTGATCGTGCGCACCACCGAGGACATGCTGCGGCTCGTGCCGGGCTCCCTGCGCGAGGCCGGCGCGGCGCTCGGTGCGCCCCCCTCCCGGGTGATCATGAGCGTGACCTGGCGCGCCGCCTCGGCGGGCATCGTCACGGGCATCATCCTGGCGCTCGCCCGCATCGCCGGCGAGACCGCGCCGCTACTGTTCACGGCGCTCAACAACAATTCCTGGTTCAGCCGCGACCTGATGGGCGGCGTCGCGAACCTGCCGGTGATGATCTACCAGTTCGCGCTCTCGCCCTACCCGAACTGGCAGGGTCTGGCCTGGGCCGGCGCCCTCCTGATCACGGTGACGATCCTCGGCCTGTCGATCCTCGCCCGCCTCGTCATCAAGCCACAGCGGGCGCGCTGAGCCGCGCCCGACCGCCCAGCGACATCCTCGCGAAGGACACCCCGATGAGCGTCGCCCCCGCGATCACCGCCGCCCAGGCCAACGGCCGCAATAAGGCCGACGAGCGCGCGCCCGTGCGCATCGCGGTGAAGGACCTCGACTTCTATTACGGGACCTTCCACGGGCTGAAGGGCATCAACCTCAACTTCCACGACCGGCAGGTGACGGCCCTGATCGGCCCCTCGGGCTGCGGGAAGTCGACGCTGCTGCGCACCTTCAACCGCATCTACAGCCTCTACCCCGAGCAGCGCGCCGAAGGGCAGATCCTGCTCGACGGCCAGAACGTGCTCGACCCCAAGGTCGACCTCAACGAGCTGCGCGCCCGGGTCGGCATGGTGTTCCAGAAGCCGACGCCCTTCCCGATGTCGATCTACGACAACGTCGCCTTCGGGCTCCGCCTCTACGAGCGCCTGCCGAAGGCCGAACTCGACGTGCGCGTCGAGGAATCCCTGCGCAAGGCCGCGCTCTGGGACGAGGTCAAGGACAAGCTCCGGCAGTCCGGCATGGGCCTCTCGGGCGGCCAGCAGCAGCGCCTCTGCATCGCCCGGACGGTCGCCCAGCGCCCGGAGGTGATCCTGTTCGACGAGCCGACCTCGGCGCTGGACCCGATCTCGACGGGGCGCATCGAGGAGCTGATCGAGCAGCTGCGCGACGAGTTCACGATCGCGATCGTGACCCACAACATGCAGCAGGCCGCCCGCATCTCGCAGTTCACGGCCTTCATGTATCTCGGCGAGCTCGTCGAGTTCGGGCCCACCACCCGGATCTTCATGAATCCCGAGAAGCGGCAGACGCAGGACTACATCACCGGCCGCTTCGGCTGAGCCGCCCGCGGGCGCATCCCTCCCTCACCGCGGTCCCGCCCGGCGGGCCGATCGAGGACGCCAGACCATGTCCGAGCACATCGTCACCTCCTACGACACCGACCTCGAGGACCTGCGCCGCTCGATCGCCGAGATGGGGGGCGTCGCCGAGAAGATGATGGCGGATGCGAGCGTCGCCCTCGTGCGCCGCGACACCGCACTCGCCCAGAACGTCATCGCGGCCGACAAGCGCCTCGACGTGCTCCAGCGCGAGATCGAGGAGCGCGCCGTGCTCCTCATCGCCCGCCGCCAGCCGCTCGCCATCGACCTGCGCGAGACGATCTCGGCGATCCGCGTCTCGGGCGACCTCGAGCGCATCGGGGACCTCGCCAAGAACATCGCCAAGCGCGTCGTGGCGATCAGCGATCAGGCCCAGCCGCAGAAGATCGTGCTCGGCGTCCAGCACATGAGCGACCTCGTGCAGGAGCAGCTCAAGGACGTGCTCGACGCCTACGGGGCCCGCGACACCAAGGCCGCCCACGACGTCTGGCAGCGCGACGGCGCCATCGACGCCCTCTACAACTCCCTGTTCCGCGAGCTCCTGACCTACATGATGGAGGACCCGCGCAACATCTCGTTCTGCACGCACCTCCTGTTCTGCGCCAAGAACGTCGAGCGGATCGGCGACCACACCACCAACATCGCCGAGACGATCCACTATCTCGTCACCGGCGTGACCCTGACCGACCGCCCGAAGGACGACGCCTCGAACTACGCCACGATCGCGCCCCGGGCCGGGGCCTGAGGCGATCCGGCTTTGACGAGACCATGAGCACCCGCATCCTGATCGTCGAGGACGAGGAGGCCCTCACGCTCCTCCTCCGCTACAACCTCGAGGCCGAGGGCTACATCGTCGACTCGGCCGTGCGCGGCGACGAGGCCGACCTGCGCCTGCACGAGCAACTGCCCGACCTGATCCTGCTCGACTGGATGCTTCCGGGCCTGTCCGGCATCGAGCTGTGCCGCCGCATCCGGGCGCGCCGCGAGACCGAGCGCCTGCCGATCATCATGCTGACCGCTCGCGGCGAGGAGGGCGACCGCATCCGCGGCCTCGGCACGGGCGCGGACGACTACATCGTCAAGCCGTTCTCGGTGCCGGAACTCCTCGCCCGCGTGCGCGCGCTCCTGCGGCGCGCCAAGCCCGCCCACGTGGCCAGCCTCCTGATCGCGGGCGACATCGAGCTCGACCGGATGAGCCACCGGATCCGCCGCTCGGGCCGCGAGATCCATCTCGGCCCCACCGAGTTCAAGCTCCTCGAGTTCCTGATGCAGAGCCCGGGCCGGGTGTTCTCGCGCGAGCAGCTCCTCGACGGCGTCTGGGGCCACGACGTCTACATCGACGAGCGCACGGTCGACGTCCATGTCGGGCGCCTGCGCAAGGCGATCAACCGCCCGCGCCAGTCCGACCCGATCCGCACCGTGCGCGGCTCCGGCTATTCCTTCGACGAGATGTTCTCAGGCGTCGAGTAGGGCGCGGCCGGACAGGATCGGGCTCGCGTCCCCTCTGCCGTGGGGGACAGGGCGAGGTCCTTCCGGACAGGGCGCATCCCGCGCCCGGTCCGCGTTCCGCGGATTCTCCCGCGCGGGCGAGGCGCGCGGCGCCGGCCGGCCTCAGCGGAAGCCCGCGACCCTCCGGTCCCGCTTGCGCTCGGCGGCGGGCTGGTAGGCGATCTGGGCGTGGTGGCTGCAATAGGGCAGGCCGGTGATGGCGCGGCCGCCGCAGAATCGGAACTCGGGGGTCGTCGGGTCGCCCATCGGCCAGCGGCACATCGATTCGCGCAGATCCATGATCGTGACCCGCTCCGAGACCGCGAGCGGCACCTGGTCGGCGGCCGAGGCCGGCGCCGCGGCCGGCGGGAAATCGGGGGCCGGGCGGTGCGAGGCGATCGCGATCGGCTCGGGCGCGTCGGCGGCGATCTCGGCCACGGTCGCGGCCTCGATCTCGCCCTCGGCCTCGCGCAGGGGCCGCTTGCGGCCGTTCACGGGGGCGCCGGCCACCGGCTTGACCCGGCCGGCGAGACCCAGCCGGTGCACCTTGCCGATGACCGCGTTGCGGGTGACGCCGCCGAGCTGCGCGGCGATCTTGCTGGCGCTCTGGCCGTCTTCCCACAGGCGGCGCAGAAGGTCGACGCGCTCGTCCGTCCAGCTCAGGCTCGCTTCCGTCATCGCCCCCTCCGAACGCTGCGATCACCGCTTCCGCCCCCCGGCGGACCCGACGCGGTTCGGACGCACGAGGCCCAACGCGGCCCGCGTGCGAGCCGCGTCCATGCGGAGCCTGCCGGTGCGAAATCCGTCCGTGTGCGCCACTGGTGATGGCCGCCGCGCGTGTTCCCTGCGGCAACGGTCCGAACCTACAAGAGGCCTCGTGGACGATGCAAGAGTCGACGATCAGACTCGGCCGCCGGGCGTCCGCGGTTTCCACCGGCAATGGCCGCGCCGCGCCGGCCGGCCGCTCACGACGCCGGCGCCTGTGGCGGCCTTGCATCAGCCGATCACCGTCGCGTCAATTGCCGCGCTCGGCCGGGAACGCTAGAATGGCCAAGCTCGTTCGGTTGGGGGTGCAATCGGAAGCTTGAGCGCTGGGACTTGGCGATGGCACGTCGGTTGGATTGGTTGCGCGGCGCCCTCGCGCTCGGGCTGGCGGGTCATCTCGCCGCCTGCTCGTCTATTCCGCGGATTCCCTACACCGCCGAGCAGGCGGCGTACGCGAGCGTGCCGGGCATCCCCGCCGCCCGCGCCTTCGCGGACGCTTCCTCCGAGACCTTCGCCGAGATGGCCGCGCGGCCCGAGGCCAAGCGCCAGGCCTTCAACTATCTCGCCCTGTCGGGCGGCGGCGGCGACGGCGCCTACGGGGCCGGCATCCTGAACGGCTGGACCGCCTCCGGCACCCGGCCGGAATTCTCCCTCGTCTCGGGCGTGAGCACGGGCGCGCTGATCGCGCCCTTCGCGTTCCTCGGGCCGGCCTACGATCCCTACCTCACCGACATCTACACGAGCGGCGTCGCCGCGACGCTGGTGCAGTCGCCGAGCCTCACCAACGTGCTGTTCGGCTCGGGCCTGTTCGGGGACGGCCGCCTGCGCGACCTGATCGGGCGCTACGTCACGCCGGACCTCCTCGCCGCGGTGGCCGAGGAGCACGCCAAGGGCCGGCGCCTCCTCGTGGTGACGACGAACCTCGATTCGCAGCGCGCCGTGATCTGGAACATGGGCGCCATCGCGGCGAGCGGCGCGCCGAACGCGGTCGATCTGTTCCGCGACGTGCTCACCGCCTCGGCCAGCATCCCGGCCGTGTTCCCGCCCCAGCTCATCGACGTGCAGGCGGGCAACAGCGCCTTCCAGGAACTCCATGTCGACGGCTCCGTGGTGACGCCGGTCTTCACCCTGCCGCAATCCTTCCTGCTGCGGGACGGGCGCCTGCGCACGCACGGGCGGGCCAACATCTACGTCGTGATCAACGGGCGCCTCGAGCCGGAATTCGACGTCACCCGGAACAACACCCTGGCGATCGTGGAGCGCTCCTTCACGACGGGCAGCCGGGCCCGCAGCCGCGCGACGCTGGCGACCACCTACGCGTTCACCCGCGCCAACGGGGTCGGCTTCAACCTCACCTACATCGACGAGCGCGCGCCAAACACCACGGCCGCGCGCGGCTTCGACACCGGCTACATGCGCAGCCTCTACCAGGCCGGCTACGAGAAGGCCCGCGCCGGCGCCTTCTGGGAGCACACCGTCCCCGCTTCCCCACTCGTGAAGACGGTCACGGCGGCGGCGCAGTAAGGCCCCCCTTCCCGCCCGCCGCCTGACGCCGAGGCACGGCGCCGTCCGCGAGCGGGCGGGTCCCGTCCGATTGCGAAGGGCTTTCCTACTTGCGCAGGATCTTGGTGACGATCCGGCCGACGAGGTTGCCCGAATCCGCGTTGCGGTCGTCGCGGGTGACGGGGCGGTTCTCGTTGCCGAGGATCTTGGTGACGATGCGTCCAATCAGGCTCATGGTGGGGTCCTCGCGCTGAAGGCGCCGCGGCGCGGCGCAAGCTTTGCCGAACCAACGGGCGGGCGTGGGGGCCTGTTCCGTCTCAGCTGACGCGGTAATCCGAGAGCCGCGCGCGGCGCGCGCCGCGCCGGTAGGCCAGCACCGAGCCCGGCCAGATGGCGGTGTTGCGGCCCTGCTCGTTCTGGTACCAGCTCGTGCAGCCCCCGGCCTGCCAGATGCTGTCGGAGAGGCGCCCCTGCACATCCGCCAGGAAGCGCGCCTGCGCCTCCGGCCTCACCTCGATGGCCGTGCGCCCCTGCCGCGCCAGGGCCTTCAGGCAGGAGAGGGCGTGCTCCACCTGCGCCTCGATCATCAGGATCATCGAGTTGTGGCCGAGCCCCGTATTCGGCCCCATCATCAGGAACAGGTTGGGGAAGCCCGCGACCGTGATGCCCTGGAAGGCGCCCATCCCGTCGCGCCAGGCTTGCGCGAGCGTCAGGCCCCCGCGCCCGACGATGTCGAGGGTGCGGAAGCTGCCCGTCAGATCGAATCCGGTGGCGTAGACGATCACGTCGAGGGCATGCGCGCCGCCGTCCTGCATCACGACGCCCTCGGGCGTGATGCGCGCGATGCGGCCCGTCTCCAGGCTCACGTTCGGGCGCATCATCGCGGGGTAGAAATCGTCCGAGATCAGGACCCGCTTGCAGCCGAGGCGGTAGCGCGGCGTGAGCTTTTCCCGCAGCGCCTTGTCGGGCACGGCCCTGGCGAGGTGGCGGCGCGCCATCGCCTCGGCCTGGCCCGTCAGCTTCGAGACCTTGGTGAAGCCCATGAGCGCGCGCAGCTCGTGGATCCAGAACAGGCGCTCGCGAAACAGCCGCCGGGCGAAGGGCACGAAGCGATAGGCCGCCTTCGCGCGCGCGCCGATGGCGCGGTCGTGCTTGGGCATGATCCAGGCCGGCGTGCGCTGGAACAGCGTGAGGTGGGCGGCCTCCTTGGCGATCTCGGGCACGAACTGGATCGCGCTCGCCCCCGTGCCGATCACGCCGATGCGCTTGCCGCCGAGGTCGCAGGCATGGTCCCAGGTGGCCGAGTGGAAGGCCGTCCCCGAGAAGCTCTCCCGGCCGGGGATGTCCGGCAGGGCCGGGTGGTGCAGGCCGCCCATGCCGGAGACGATCGCCCGCGCCCGGACCGGGCCGCGGCTCGTCTCGACCCGCCACAGCGATTGCGCCTCGTCCCAGGCCGCGCCGGTGACGGCGGTCCCGAGGTGCAGGTGGGGCAGGAGGCCGTGGTCCCGCGCCGTCTCGCGCAGGTAGGCGGCGATCTCGGCCTGTTGCGGGTAAAGGCGCGACCAGTCGTGCTTCGGCACGTAGGACAGGGAGTAGAGGTGGGAGGGGATGTCGCAGGCCGCCCCCGGATAGGTGTTCTCGTGCCAGGTGCCGCCGATGCCGTCGCCCTTCTCGACGATCGCGAAGGGGCCGATCCCCTCCTGGCGGCAGCGGATTCCCGTGGCGAGGCCGGAGAAACCGGCGCCGATGATCAGGAGGGCGAGCGTCTGCTGCGGGAGGGGCCGGGTCGGCTGCGCGTTCATGGCTGCTCGTTCATGTCTGATCCACCTGGGCGGCCGCATCGGCCGGCTTGGCCGCATCGGCCGCGTGCGCCCGCAGGAAGGCGGCGGCCGCGTCGAGGGAGCGGCGCGCCTCGGGCAGGAAGCCGTGGGCGAATTGCCAGACATGGGGCACGACCGGGAAGACCGTGAGGTCGACCGAAACGCCCGCCGCCCGGGCCGCCTCGGCGAGGCGGCTCGAATCGTCGCGCAGCAATTCCCGCTCGCCGACATGGACGAGGAGCGGCGGCAGCCCGGCGAGGTCCGCGTAGAGCGGCGAGACGAGGGGCCCGGCCGGATCGGCGCCCGCGAGGTAGAGAGGCGCGAGCCGGCGCAGGCCCTCGGGATCGAACATCGCGTCGCGCCCGGCGTTCGTCCGATACGATTGCCCGCTGCCCAGCATGTCGGTGGCGGGCGAGAACAGGGCGGCGGCGCGCGGCAGCGGCAGGCCGGCGTCGCGGGCGCGCAGCATCAGGGCGAGGGCGAGGTTGCCGCCCGCCGAGTCACCCGCGATGACGGCGGGCCCCCCGGCCGAGACGGCGCGCCAGGCGGCGAGCGCGTCGTCGAGGGCCGCCGGGAACGGGTGCTCGGGGGCGAGGCGGTAATCGGGCACGAACACGTCGAAACCGCGCTGCGCGAAGTAGCCCGTGAGCGGCCGGTGGGTGCGCGGCGAGCAGGCGATGAAGCCGCCCCCGTGCAGGTAGAACAGGCGCGGGCGGTCCTCGCCCGCGCCGCGGCGCACCCGCTCGCAGGGGATGCCGCCGACGCTGCCGGGCTCGTAAGTCACGCCGCCGGGCTCGGGGAAAGCCGGCCCCTCGAGCGTGCGCCGGACGCGCGCGACGTCGAGCATCGGGCCGAGGCGGGCGCGGATCTTGCGCCTCACCGCCCAGGCCAGCACGTAGGCGCGCAGGCTCGTCATCGGCTCGCTACCGCTTCTGGCCGGTGATCCGGGCGAGCGGCGCCCAGTAGCCGACCGGCATCAGACGCTGCAGGAAGGCGACCTGCTTGGCGTCGCGGCCGACGATGACGCGCGGCGCCCGGCGCTCGATGCCCCGCACGATCTCGGCCGCCGCGATGTCCGGGCTCAGGCGGAGGAAGCGCTCGAAGGCGATGCGGGCCTGTTCCGCCGCGGCTGCGTCGAGGCCGCGCGGATGCCGGGCGTTGCGGGCGATCCCCGTCGCGACGCCGCCCGGATGCACCAGCGTGACGCCGAGATGCGTGCCTGCATATTCGTGCCGCAGCGCCTCGCTGAAGCCCCGCACCGCGAACTTGCTCGCCGCGTAGGCCGTCTGGCCGGGCGGCGCGATCAGGCCGTAGAGGCTCGAGATATTGGCGATCTGGGCGGCGGGCGCCCGGCTCAGCAGGGGCAGGAAGGCGTGGGTCATCCGCACCACGGCGCGGAAGTTCACGTCCATCAGCCACTCGAAATCGTCAAGGTCCGTCTCCGCGAAGCGGCCGCCGAGCGCCACGCCCGCGTTGTTGACGAGAAGGTCGAGCCGCCCGAACCGGGCCTCGACCGCCTCGGGCAGCGCCAGGATCGCGTCCGCGTCCGCGAGGTCGAGGAGGTGGCGGCTCACGCTGCCGCCGGCCCGCTCGACCGCGCCGATCGTCGCGTCGAGCCCCGCCGCGTCGCGGTCGACCAGGGCGAGCGCCGTGCCCCTCTCGGCGAGCGCGCGCGCCAGCGCCGCCCCGATGCCGCTGCCCGCGCCAGTGACGAGCCCGACCGCGCCCTTCAGGGCGAATGCCTGCCGCAAACCGGTTTCTCCGTCGGCCGTGCCCGGACCGTCGCCCCCGTGTTCTTATGCCCCGCCTGCGCGCCGCGCGCCAAGGGGCACCGCTGCGGCGAAAGCGTGCCCCGGACAGGCCGGGGGCTTTTCTCCCAGCTCCGGATCGCGCATGGGCGGCGAGGGGGCCTGAGAACCTTCGGGGGGTCGATGATCGAGCGGGTCGTCCATGCGGCGGTGAGCCTTGTCCTGCTCATCGGGATCGCCGTGCTGTTCTCGACGGACCGGCGGGCGATCCGGCCGCGGGTGGTGCTCGCGGGCCTCGGTCTGCAGGTGGCGGTGGGCGCCCTGATCCTGTTCGTGCCGGCGGGCCGCGCGGCGCTGGCGGCGGTCGCGGGCGTGATCCAGATCGTGCTGGCCTACGGCGACCGGGGGGCCACCTTCCTGTTCGGCGGCCTCGTCGAGCCGCGGATGTTCGAGCTGTTCGGCGGAAGCGGCTTCGTCCTGGCGCTGCGCGTCCTGCCGCAGATCCTCTACGTCTCGGCGCTGATCGGCGTGCTCTACCATCTCGGTATCATGCAGGCGCTCGCGCGGCTTCTCGGCGCGGGCCTGCGGCGGCTCATTGGCACCTCGCGGATCGAGTCCTTCGCGGCCGTGATCACGATCTTCATCGGTCAGAGCGAGATCGCCGTGGCCCTGCGGCCGTTCCTGCCGCTGCTGACGGGGCCAGAGCTCTTCGCCGTGATGACGAGCGGGGCCTCCTCCACGGCCGGCTCGATCCTGGCCGGCTACGCGGCGCTCGGCGTGCCCATGGAGTACCTCATCGCCGCCTCCTTCATGGCGATTCCCGGAGGGCTCCTCTACGCCAAGATCCTGATGCCCTCGGCGGAGCCGAGCCGGATCACGACGACGCGCGTCGAGTTCGGCGAGGCCAGGGCCGCCAACCTGATCGAGGCCGCCGCCGACGGCACCCAGAAGGGACTCGCGGTGGCGGTCTCGGTCGGCGCGATGCTGATCGCCTTCGTGGGGCTGATCGCGCTCCTCGACGGGATCGTCGGCTACGCGGGCGGGCTCCTGGGTTACCCCTCCGCCTCGATCGAGGGGATCCTCGGCCGGCTCCTGAGCCCGCTCGCCTGGATCCTCGGGGTGCCGTGGGAGCGGGCGGCCCTCGTCGGCGGCGCCATCGGCCAGAAGCTCGCCTTCAACGAGTTCCTGGCCTACGCCACGCTCTCGCCGGTCCTGAAGTCCGGCGACCTCGACGCGCGCACGGCCGCGATCCTGTGCTTCGCCCTGTGCGGCTTCGCCAACTTCGCGTCGATCGCGATCCAGCTCGCGAGCTTCTCGAGCCTCGTGCCGGGGCGCCGCGCCGAGGTCGCCCGCTACGGCCTGCGGGCGATCCTGGGCGGCACCCTCTCGAACCTGACCAGCGCGGCCATTGCGGGGCTGTTCATCGGGGGGTGAAATGGGGACTCCCCGTCCCGCGAGGTGAGAGGAGTCCCCCGTGCGCCGCTCAGTTCAGCGCCGCGGCCTCGCGGATCGCCGCCTTGCGGGCCCGCGGCTGCGAGACCGTGACCGTGTCGCCCTCGCGGGCGATCTCGACGGCGTCGGCCTCCGCGCCGAGGCCCCGGGGAGCCGAGAGGGTCACGCTCTGGCCGGCAGCGAGGATTGCCTCGAAGCGGACGGCCGGGGCGGCCGCGCGCGGCGCCAGGGTGACGACGACGCGGTAGCCCTTCGGCTCGGCCGTGTAGTAGGCGACGCCGGCGAGCGTGCCGAGGCTGACGCTGCCGCCCTCGACGGGCTTGATGCTGCCGGCCTGCGCGGATCCGGCGAGGCCGAGGACAGCGGCGGCGGCCAGGATGGTGGTACGAAGCGTGGTCATGGGGTTCGTGTCTTTCGCTCTCGCAGGGGCCTGTCGCCCTTGCTTCTGGAGCGAATATGCTTCGCAGTGCAGCATGGATCAAACAGATTGCCTCGATAATGACTATTGATCACGTCGATCTTGCGCGCGTCGATCTCAACCTCCTCGTCGCCCTCGACGCGTTGCTGATCGAGCGCAGCGTGACGCGCGCCGCGGCCCGCGTCGGACTCGGCCAGTCGGCCATGAGCAGCACGCTGGCGCGCTTGCGGACGCTGTTCGACGACGAGCTGCTGACGCGGGCACCCGAGGGCATGCGGCCGACGCCCCGCGCGCTCGCGCTCGCCGAGCCGGTGCGCACGGCGCTCCGGCAGATCCAGGCCCTGGTGCGGCGCGAGGACAGCTTCGACCCGCGGACCGTCGAGCGCGTCTTCACGATCGGCCTGCCGGACAGCACCGAGGTGCTGCTGGGTCCGAAGCTCCTGGCCTACCTGCGGGCGGAGGCGCCGGGCATCAGCCTGCTCCTGCGCTCGATCGACCGCATCCGGATCCTGCAGGAACTCGATGCCGACCGGGTCGATCTCGGCATCGGCCTGTTCTCGCAGGGGCAGAGCCATCACAAGCAGCGCCTGCTCTACCGCGACAGCTATGTCTGCCTGTTCAACGCGGAGCTGATCGGCATCGCGCCGCCCATCTCGCTCGACGACTACCTGCGCTTTCCCCACGTGCTGACGAGCCTCAGGGAGACGGCGCACGGCGTCGTCGACGACGCCCTGGCCAAGCTCGGCCTCAGCCGGCGGCTCGCCGTGACGACGCCCCGCTTCCTCGCCGTGCCCTTCCTGGTGCGCTCCGCCCCCGTGATCGCGACGATGCACGCGCGCCTGGCCCACTATTTCGCCGGCACCCTCGGGCTGACGGTGAGCCCGGCGCCGGTGAGCCTCGAGGACGTGTCCTTCTCGATGCTCTGGCACGCCTCCTACGACAACGACCCGGCCCATACCTGGCTGCGCCGGACCCTGGTGCGCCTCGCCGCGGAGCCGGACCTGCCGGGGCCGACTTGACGGCGCGGCCCACCTCGCCCGTGGGCGAGGTGGGCCGGCATCGGGACGCCAGCGTGGCGGAAGGGACCTAACCCGCGGCCTTGCGCGCCGCGAGAAGCAGCGTGTTCGGCCGGGTCTCCCGCGGCAGCGGCAGCACGCGGTTCAGAACCAGGGCACCGGCGTAGGCGACGGCGAGCGCCGCGTACCAGCTCTTGGCGGCGCGGAAATAGCGGTCGCGGCAGCGGATCGGGGTCAGCGTCGACATCCAGTGAATCATCGCGTCGTGCCGGTCCATGCCGATGGCGTGGACGCGCTCGGGCTCGAAGCCGAGGATGCGGGCAAGCGTCTCCAGGGCGGCCGGCGTCCACCAGGTCAGGTGGTGGGGCGGCGCGTTCATGATGAAGTTCGGGATCGTCGTGTTGGGCGAGGGCCAGAGCGGCGTGCCGATCAGGAGCGCGCCGCCGGGCTTCACGCAGGTCGCCATCGCGCGGGCGAAGGCGAGCGGCGCGGCGACGTGCTCCAGGACCTGGAAGGCGCAGACCACGTCGTAGACCGGGCCGACGCGGTCGGCATGCGCCGCGATCGTCTCGGCCAGGATGGTGCCGCTCGGATCCTCGCCGGCGAAGTTCGGGTCGAGCCCGACATAGGCCCTGCCGGGCACGTAGGCGCGGAAGCCGCCGTGCCCGCAGCCGACATCGAGCACCCGGGCGCCCTCCGGCACGTGCCCGGCGGCGGCCGCGAATTCGAGGCGGCGGGTGCGGGCTCCCGCAAGCTTGTCGTGCGCGCCGATCCGGCCGTAGAAGGCGCGGTAGAAGGGCTCGTCGCCCGCGACCATCGGGTCGAAGAAGATCAGCCCGGTCGGCGATTCCCACAGGCCGAAGCGCCGGGCCGGCAGCAGCAGGTGGCCGACATCGACGCCGCCGCTGTAGCGCCAGAGATCGGTGAGCAGGCGCGCCGAGACCCATTGCACGTGGCGGGCCGCCGGCCGGCCGGTGATCGGGCAGGCGGGCGCCTCGCCTTCGTGCCGAGCCTGATGAACCGGTGCCGCCTCCATCCCGCCTCCCGCGCGATCCGACCTCAGGACAACGGCCAGAACAGGGCGATGAGCCCGGTGCCGGCCACCACCACCATCAGCGAGAGCGGCAGGCCGAGGCGCGCGTAGTCGCCGAAGCGGTAGCCGCCCGGGCCCATCACCAGGGTGTTGCACTGGTGGCCGATGGGGGTGAGGAAATCGCAGGCCGCGCCGACCGAGACCGCCATCAGGAACGGGTCCGGATTGAGCCCGAGCTTGCCCGCGAGGCTCGCGCCGATCGGCGCCATCACCAGGACGGCGGCGGCGTTGTTGAGGAAGGGCGTCACCGCCATGGCGGCGACGAGCAGGAGGGCCACGGCGCCGATCGGCGGCACGTGCTGGACGAGGCCCGACATCCAGGTCGCAACGAGGTCGGTGCCGCCCGTGCTGCGCACCGCGTCGCTCACCGGGATCAGGGCGCCGAGCAGCACGATCACCGGCCACTCGATGGTGTCGTAGGCCTCCTGCATGGTGAGGACGCGCAGCAGCATCAGCGCCACGGCCGCCCCGAAGAAGCCCATGGCCACCGGCACCAGGTGGAGCGCGATGAGCAGCATCGCGGCGCCGAGCACCACGATCGGGATGTAGCCCCGCCGGCTGCGGCCGAGGCCGAGGCTGCGCTCGGCGAGCGGCAGCAGCCGCAGCGCCCGCAGCGCGTCGGGCAGCGCCTCGTTCTCGCCGCGCAGCACCACCACGTCCCCGGCCCGCAGGCGCACGCTGGCCAGGCGCCCCGTCACGGCGCCGCCGGTCCGGCTCACCGCCAGCAGGCTGATGCCGTGGCGCCCGGCGAGGTCCGCGCCCGCCACCGTGACGCCCGCGAGCGGCGACTCGGCCGGCACCACGGCCTCGGCGACCTTCACGAGGCCGCCGCCGCGCGCGGCGCGGCCGACGAGTTCGAGCCCGGCGCGGGCCACGATGCGCTCCAGGTCCTCCGGCTCGCCGCTCAGGAGCAGCACGTCGTCGGCGGCGAGCCGCCAGTCCGGCCCCGGCACGTAGCGGCGGAAGCGTTCGCGGATCACGGTCGCGACCGTGACGTCGCCGTCGCCCCGCTGCTCGAGATCGCGCACGCTGGCCCCCACCAGGGCCGAGCCGGCGGGCAGGCGCGCCTCCGTGGTGTAGGCCGCGAGCGTGAAGGAGGCGCCCGAGCCGGCGGGCCGCCGGTCCGTCGGCAACAGGCGGTAGCCGACCGCCAGGAACGCCAGCCCGATCAGCGCGAGACCGAGGCCTACGGGCGTGAAGTCGAACATGCCGAAGGGCTGACCTGTGACGTCGGCGCGGACCTTCGAGACGATGATGTTCGTGGAGGTGCCGACCAGCGTCACCAGTCCCCCGATCAGGGAGGCGAAGGACATCGGCATCAGCAGGCGCGAGGCCGGCGTGCCCGTCTTGCGGCCGAGCTGCAGCGCCACCGGCATTAAGATCGCGAGCGCGCCGATGTTCTTCGTCACCATCGAGAGCGCCATGACGGCGCCCGCGAGCGCGGGGACCTGCAGGCTCGGCGCGCGCAGGTAGGGCAGGAGCGGCCGCATCGCGCTCTCCACCACGCCCGAGCGCGAGACCGCCGCCGAGATGACGAGGGCGTTGCCCACGATGATCACGATGTCGTCGGAGAAGCCGTCGAAGGCCTTGGCGGCCGGCACGATGCCGATCGCGACGCCGGCCACCAGCGCGAGGAGCGCCACGAGGTCATAGGGCAGCCGTCCCCAGACGAAGAGGGCGACCGTGCAGCCGATCAGCCCGAAGGCGAGCCCCTGGTCGAGGGTCATGGAGTTCCGATTCGCGTGCGGGAGCGGACCCGGCCCGCTCGGGCGGGAAGGCGCAGAGGTAGGCCGGAAGCCTTGGCAGGCCAATGTCCGCGAGGCGGTTTTCCGGTCGGCGTGTCGGCGCGGACCCTGGCGCAGGCCCTGCGGCCCGATTCCGGAGGCGGGGCGCCGGCGGATCCCGGAGGAATGGTCTCGGGGCGCGGGACAGGGCCGCGCGCGCGCCGTGTTTACACCCGCGGCCGCCTCGTCCATCAAGCCGCCCGTGGACCGGCGGTGGAGGCGGCGATGCGAACGGCCCAGGCTCGCCGCGAGGCGCCGCGTCTCGTGCCCCCGACCGTGGAGGCGCCGGAGCGCGACCTGTCGCTCTGGCGCTACCTCGCGGCGCTGCGTACCAACGGCATCGGCGGATGGTCGCGGCGCGCCTACGAGGAGCCCGTCGTGCACCGGCGCGTCCTCGGGCGGCACAGCTACACGATCAACGATCCGGACATGATCCGGCACGTCCTCGTCGACAACCAGGGAAACTACGCCCGCACCTCGGCGACAGTGCGGATCCTGCGGCCGGTGCTCGGCGACGGCCTGCTGATCAGCGAGGGCGCGGCCTGGCGCCGCCAGCGCCGGGCGCTCGCCCCGGCCTTCACCCCGAAGGCCGTGGAGGAACTCGTGCCCCACATCGCGGCCTCCGTCGACGGGGCGCTCGCCGACCTCGCCGCGGCCGCCGCGCGCGGGCCCGTGGACCTGTTCCCGGTGCTGCACGGCCTCGCGCTCGAGATCGCGGGCCGCACCATGTTCTCGGTCGGGATGCAGAGCCATGGCCCGCACCTGCGCGACCTCGTGACGGAATACGGCGACCGGCTCGGGCGGCCGCACATGCTCGACATGCTGCTGCCGCTCAAGGTGCCGGCCCCGCTCGACTTTGCGCGCGCCCGCTTCCGGCGGCGATGGATCCCCTTCCTCGACGCGATCATCGCGGCGCGGGCGGCCGAGACGGCGCCGCGGGCGGCGCGCGACCTCCTCGACCTCCTCGTGAGCGCGCGCGACCCGGAGACGGGCGAGGCCTTCACGCAGGCGCAGCTGCGCGATCAGGTCGCCACCATGATCCTGGCCGGACACGAGACCACCGCGGTGGCGCTGCTCTGGGCGAGCTACCTCCTGGCGCTGGCGCCCGAGATCCAGGAGCGGGTCGCCGAGGAGGCGGCCGGCGCCGGCCTCGACGGGGACCTCGCGCACGAGCCCCGGCTGCCGCTCACCCGGGCGGTCGTCGACGAGACCCTGCGGCTCTACCCGCCGGCCTTCGTGATCGTGCGCGCGGCCCGTGGGCCCGACCGCCTGGGCGACATCGCCGTCGCGCGGGGCGACGTCGTGGTGGTCTCGCCCTGGGTCCTGCACCGGCACCGCCGGCTCTGGACGGATCCCGACGCGTTCGATCCCGCGCGCTTCCTGCCGGGTGCCCCGGCCGTGCCGCGCTTCGCCTACCTGCCGTTCGGGGCGGGTCCGCGGGTGTGCATCGGCGCGCATTTCGCGCTGACCGAGGCGACGCTGGCGCTCGCCAAACTGGTGGCCCGGTTCCGCGTGAGCCTGCCCGAGGGCGAGACGGTGCTGCCGGCCGCCGTGGTAACGACGCAGCCCGACCACGCGCCGGCCTTCGCGTTGCGTCCGCGGCGGCCCTGAGGCCGTCCGCCATCCGGTTCAGGCCGCCGCGAGGCTGCCCTTGCCCGCCGGCTCGCCGCGGCCGCCCGAGAGCTTGGCGGCGGCCATCATGGGCAGCTCGATGTCGACGCCGAGCGTCGAGACGCCCTCGCCGCGTTCGACCTTGATCTGCACCTTGTCGCGCTCGATCGCGACGTGCTTGGCGATCACCGCCAGGATCTCCTCGCGGAGCGTCACCACGAGGTCGGAGCGCCCGTTATCGGCCCGCTCATGGGCGATGATCAGCTGCAGGCGCTCCCGCGCCACCGGCGCGGACCCGCGCCGGGAGAAGAGGCTGAGAAGGCTCATGCCGCCCTCCTTGTGAAGAACTTGCCGAGAAAGGACTTGCGGTCGCTGGGCACGCTCATCGGGATCGCCTCGCCCTTGAGCCGGCGCACGGCATCGGCGTAGGCGCGGGCGGGCGCCGAGAGCGGGTTGTTCAGCGTCACCGGGCAGCCGACGTTCGAAGCGCGCAGCACCTCCTCGCTCTCCGGGATGATGGCGAGCAGCGGGATCGAGAGGATCTCGAGCACGTCGTCGACCTTGAGCATGTCGCCGCGATCGGCCCGGTTGGGGTCGTAGCGGGTGAGGATCAGGTGCTTGTCGAGGGTCTCGCCCTTCTCGGCCTTGACGGTCTTGGAATCCAGCAGCCCGATGATGCGGTCGGAATCGCGCACCGAGGAGACTTCCGGGTTCGTCACCACCACGGCGACGTCCGCGTGGCGCATGGCCAGCGTCGCGCCGCGCTCGATGCCGGCGGGCGAGTCGCAGATCACCCAGTCGAACTTCTCGCGCAGCTCGTCCATCACCCGGGCGACGCCGGCATCCGTCAGCGCGTCCTTGTCGCGGGTCTGCGAGGCCGGCAGCAGGGAGAGGTTGTCGAGCCGCTTGTCGCGGATCAGGGCCTGCGGCAGCTTGGCGTCGCCGTTGACCACGTTGATGAGGTCGTACACGACGCGCCGCTCGGCGCCCATGACGAGGTCGAGGTTGCGCAGGCCGACGTCGAAGTCGACGACGCAGACGCTGGAGCCGCTCTGCGCGATGGCCGCGCCGAGTGCCGCCGTGGTGGTCGTCTTGCCGACGCCGCCCTTACCCGATGTGACGACGAGAACCTTGGACATTCTCGCTTCTCCTTAATCCAAGCTTGCCATTCTGATTGCACCGCCATCGAGCCAGATCTGCGCGGCCTTGCCCCGCAGGGTCGGGCCCATCTCCTCGGCCGTCCGGACGAAGCGATCGATCCCGAGCAGTTCCGGCTCGAACTTGCGGCAGTAGATCCGGGCCCGCGGGTTGCGGGCGGCGCCGGCGATGGCCCTCCCGCGCAGCGCGCCGTAGACGTGGATGGAGCCCCCCGCCAGGATCTCGGCCCCCGAGGAGACCGAGCCCATCACGGTGACGTCGCCGTTCGGATGCACGATCGACTGGCCGGAACGGACCGCGCCCTCGATGGTCAGCGAGGTCAGGGGCTCGGGCTCCGGCGGGAGCTTCGGGATCTCGACGGTGGCGACGGGGCGGCCCTGCGCGAGCAGCGGCGGCAGGGCCTCGCCCATCATGGCGGGCTCGGCGCCCTCCACCCCGAGGATGCGGATGCGGCGCTGGCCGAGATCGGCGAGCAGCCCCGCGAGGTCGTCCCGGCCGGGCTTCCAGGCGGCGACGTCGAGGATCAGGGCGCGCCCGTCGAACAGGGTCGGCGAGCGCTTCAGCATCGCGTCGAGATCGGCGAGCCAGTCGGCCAGCGGCGTCTCGGGCGTGAGCGACAGGGCCTTGAAGGCGCGGCCGCGGAGCGGGAGGAGTCGGCGGGGAGGAGCTTGGCTTGTCACGGCGGTGAACGATCCCTTACCGGGACCATTGACGGCCGATATGGTTACCGAACGGTTAAGAATTTGACCGGGTTGTTAAACGCACGCAAAAATCGCTCACGATGCTGCTCCGCGGCGAAGTTCGCGATGTCCTGGCATCGACAAGGCTGCGATCAGGCCAAGAAGGCCGCCGAGCCTGATCTTCGCGGACGTGCGGAGAATGCCGCCCGACCGGGCCATGGACGCAATGTACATTGCAGTACCTTGGCCGCGCTGCCGCCGCGGCGGCCCGTCGAGCGATTGAATTCAAGCCGCGGACCCTGCCGTCCTGAACCATCTCGTCCGCGAAACCTCGCGAATCATCTGATCCTGTCCCGCCATTCCGTGCCATTCCGGGACGCGGCTGCCCGAAACGCGCCTCAATCCAGCGACGTGACCTTGATCGTGTCCTCGACGAGGCGGACCTCGACGGCCTGCCCGCGCTGGCCGGGGCCGAGATCGTCGGCCGTGCGGTAGAGCCCGTCGATGGCGATGAGCTCGGGCTCGAACCTGCGGCAGTAGATGCGGGCCTGCGGGTTGCCGGCCGCGCCCGCGATGGCCCGTCCCCGCAGGGTCCCGTAGACGTGGATCGAGCCCCCGGCGATCACCTCGGAGCCCGAGGCCACCGACCCCATCACGGTGATGTCGCCCTCGAGGTGCAGGATCGTCTGGCCCGAGCGGACCGGGGTGTCGAGGATCAGCGAGCGCAGGGGCGCGGCCGCGGCCGGGGCCGCGGCGGGCGCCGGGGCGCCGGGCTCGGGAGCCTCGACGTCGCCCGCCGGGCGCCCGCCCGAGAGGGGCGGCGGCAGGCCGGGGCCGAGCAGCGCCGCTCCCGCGCCCTCGATGCCCAGGATCGCGATGTCGCGGGCCCCGAGATCGGAGACGAGACCCGCGAGGTCGTCGCGCTCCAGGCTCAGGCCCGACACGTCGAGGATCACGGGCCGCCCGGAGAAGAAGGCGGGCGAGCGCCGGGCCAGGGCGTCGAGGTCGGCGAGCCAGTCGCCGACCGGCAGGCTCGGGGCGAGCACCATGGCCATGAAGGAGCGGCCACGGAAACGGATCGGGGGGCGGGGCGCTGTCTGTGTCACGGGGCTGCTGTGGTTCTCGTCCGCGGGCATGAGCGCCCGGTCTCTGATCGGTGGGGCCAGCCTGCGGGCCGGGATGCTAACCCGGCTCCGTTCCGAAGAAGGCCGCCGCGAAGGCGTCGTCAACACGTTTCGCGATTCCCGTCGAGCCGGTGCAGCGACGAACAGTCGAGTGCCGCCCATCCTGAGTAACGCGCCGGACCAACCTGGAATGATTCCGAAACATAGCCGTTGCAGCGGCAAGCTTCGTCTTGCTACTGCGCCGGGCAGATCCTGCGATCGACCGTTCCATGCGGCGGGTGCGGTCGATTCCGGGGCCGCCCGCCGCTCCATCACGGGTAGCACGCTGCGCATGAGTGGAAAACACGACGGGCGGGGCTTCGCCTATCGCGCCGCGGTGGCGGGACGGGTACTGCTCGCGGCCTGCGGCGGCTACGGCATCGCCGCCTTGTTCACGGCGCTCCTCTCCCTGACGCTGCCGCTGGCCTCCTCCGAGGCTGTCGCGGCGGCGACGGTGTCGAGCTTCGCCGTGATGGTGGCCGCCGTGATCTTCGTGTTCGCGGCCCGCAGCCTCGGCCGCGCCGTGCTCGGGCTCGGCGTCCTGAGCCTCCTCCTCGGCGGCGGGCTCTGGCTCGTCCAAGGATCGGCATGAGGATCGGGATCGGCGTGAGGCTCGCACCGGCATGAGACAGGGATTGCGCCCATCGATGGCGTGGCTGCACGCCTGGTCCGGCCTCGTGGTCGGCTGGGTGCTGTTCTGCATCTTCGTCACCGGCACGGCGACCTATTACCGCGCCGACATCTCCGCCTGGATGCGGCCCGAGCTGCGCGCGGGCGCCGCGATCGACGCGGGGGCGGCGGCGGACCGGGCCGCGGATTTCCTGAAGGCCAGGGCTCCCGACGCCCAGGGCTGGTTCATCGACCTGCCCCGGCCCGACAAGCCGCTCACCGAGGTGCACTGGTGGAGAAGCCTCGCGGGCCCGTTCCACCACGCGCTGCTCGACCCCCTGACCGGCGAGCCGAGCCGGGCCCGCGACACGAAGGGCGGCGACTTCCTCTACCGCTTCCATTTCGAGCTGAACCTGCCGCCGCTCTGGGGCCGCTGGATCGTCGGCATCTGCGCGATGATCCTGCTGATCTCCCTCGTCTCGGGCATCATCACCCACCGGCGCATCTTCGCCGACTTCTTCACCTTCCGGCGGGACAGGTCGGCCCAGCGCGGCTGGCTCGACGCGCACAACGTCACGGGCGTGCTGGCGCTGCCCTTCCACCTGATGATCGCCTATTCGGGCCTCGTCACCCTCGCGCCGATGTACATGCCCTGGGGCGTGCAGGCGGCCTACAAAGGCGACGAGACCCGTTTCTTCGTCGAGTCCGGGCTGATGCCGGAGATTCGCCCCGCCGCGGGCAAGCCCGGCGGCCTCGTCTCGCTGGCGCCTCTGGTCGCGCAGGCGCAGGCGCGGGTTTCCGAGCCCCTGGAGCACATCGCCGTCCACAATCCGGGCGACGCCGCCGCCACGATCGTGGCGATCTTCGAGGAGCCGCACGGCCTCGCCCATCAGCATCCGCAGATCGCCTTCGACGGAGCGAGCGGGGCGGAGCTCGGCGCGACCGGGGCCGCGCAGCCGGCGACCCATATCTCGACGGCCTTCGTGGGCCTGCACGAGGCGCATTTCGCCGGGCCCGCCCTGCGCGTCCTGTTCTTCCTGTGCGGCCTGATGGGGGCCGCGACCATCGCCACCGGCCTCGTCCTCTGGACCGTGGCGCGCCTGCCGAGGGCGGGCGAGCGGCCGGGCCTCGGCGTCCGCCTCGTGCGCGTCCTCAATGTCGGCACCGTGGCAGGCCTGCCCGTCGGGCTCGCCGCCTATTTCCTGGCGAACCGCCTCCTGCCCGCGGCCCTTCCGGGGCGGGCGGACTGGGAGATCGGCATCTTCTTCGGCGCCTGGGCCTGCATCGCCCTGGCGGCGGTCCCGCGGCCGCATCTCAGCGCCTGGCGCGAGGCGTTCGGCCTCGCGAGCGCGCTCTTCCTGAGCGTGCCGGTGGTCAGCGCGATCACCACGGGCGAGCATCCCCTCGACGGCGAGGCGCGCTACCTCGGCTTCGACGCCGCCATGCTGGCGCTGAGCGCGCTCCTCGCCGTCGCGGCCTACCAGGCCGGGCGCCCCCGGGCCCCGCGCCGGCCCGCGCGGGCGGAAGCCGCGCCCGCCGCGGCGCGCCCGCCGCAGCCGCGGCCGGTCGGGGCGCCGCTGACGCGCCGCGCCCCGCCGGCGGGAGCGCGGCACCGCGCATGACCCCGACCGTGCTCGCCCTCAACCTCGCGCTGAGCTTCGCGTCCCTCGCTTCCCTCGCGCTCAGCCTCGACCGGCACCATCGCGACGCCTTCCTGGCCCGCGTGCCGAGGACGCGGGCCCGCGCGCTGCGGCTCGCCGGCTGGGCCGGGATCGGCCTGTCGCTGGCGGCCGCCGTCGCGCTGGAAGGCTGGAACTTCGGCCCCGTGCAGTGGGTCGGCGGCCTGACCGGCGCGGCGCTTGCCGTGGTCGCCCTGCTCTCCTACCGGCCGCGCTGGCTGCGGCCGGCGGCCCTCCTCGCGCTGCCGCTCGCGCTCCTCGCTCTGCCGTTCGCCCTCAGGGGCTGAAGGCCCGCATGCAGGGATTGCGCCGCCGGCCCTTGCCGGATGCGCCGCCACCTTCTATTGCAACGCAACAGCTCGAACCCGTACCCGGCGTGGCCGGCCGCCCATCGGCGGCCCGCGACGTGACGGGTTCTTTTCGCTTCGGATATCCCATGAAGCTGCGCAACATCGCCATCATCGCCCACGTCGACCACGGCAAGACGACGCTCGTCGACAAGCTGCTCCAGCAATCCGGCACCTTCCGCGAGAACCAGCGGGTCGAGGAGCGGGCGATGGACTCGAACGACCTCGAGAAGGAGCGCGGCATCACGATCCTCGCCAAGGCGACCTCGGTCGTCTGGAAGGACACCCGCATCAACATCGTCGACACCCCCGGCCACGCCGATTTCGGCGGCGAGGTCGAGCGCATCCTCTCGATGGTGGACGGCGTCGTGGTGCTGGTCGACGCCGCCGAAGGCCCGATGCCGCAGACCAAGTTCGTGGTGTCGAAGGCCCTGAAGATCGGACTGCGCCCGATCGTGGCAGTCAACAAGGTCGACCGGCCGGACGCGCGCATCAACGAGGTCGTCAACGAGGTCTTCGACCTGTTCGCGGCCCTCGACGCCACCGACGAGCAGCTCGACTTCCCGATCCTCTACGGGTCGGGCCGCAACGGCTGGATGGCGGCCTCGCCCGAGGGCGACCAGTCGGAGGGCCTCGCCCCGATGTTCGACCTCGTGCTCGAGCACGTGCCGCAGGCGCGCACCGAGGAGGGCCCGTTCCGGATGCTCGGCACGCTGCTCGAGGCCAATCCGTTCCTCGGCCGCATCGTCACCGGCCGCATCGCGTCGGGCACGGTCAAGCCCAACCAGTCGATCAAGGTGCTCGACCGCGCCGGCAAGGTGGTCGAGACCGGCCGCGTCTCCAAGATCCTGGCCTTCCGAGGGCTGGAGCGCCAGCCGATCGATGTCGGCGAGGCGGGCGACATCGTCTCGATCGCCGGCCTGATGAAGGGCACGGTGGCCGACACCTTCTGCGATCCCGCCGTCGACACCCCGATCCAGGCCCAGCCGATCGATCCGCCGACCGTGACGATGTCCTTCATCGTCAACGACAGCCCGCTCGCCGGCACCGAGGGCGACAAGGTCACGAGCCGCATGATCCGCGACCGCCTGTTCAAGGAGGCCGAGGGCAACGTCACGCTGAAGATCGAGGAGGCTGCCGACAAGGACAGCTTCTACGTCTCGGGCCGGGGCGAGCTGCAGCTCGCGATCCTGATCGAGACCATGCGCCGCGAGGGCTTCGAGATCGCGGTCTCGCGCCCGCGCGTCGTCTTCGAGAAGGACGAGGACGGCAACCTCCTGGAGCCGATCGAGGAGGTCGTGATCGACGTCGACGAGGAGCACTCGGGCGTCGTCGTGCAGAAGATGTCGGAGCGCAAGGCCGACATGCTGGAGATGCGGCCCTCGGGCGGCGACCGCCTGCGCCTCGTCTTCCACGCGCCCACCCGCGGCCTGATCGGCTACCAGGGCGAGCTGATGACCGACACCCGCGGCACCGCCATCATGAACCGCCTGTTCAAGGCCTACGAGCCCTACAAGGGCGAGATCGCCGGCCGCCGCAACGGCGTGCTGATCTCGAACGACAAGGGCGAGGCGGTGGCCTACGCCATGTGGAACCTCGAGGATCGCGGGCCCATGATGATCGAGCCGGGCTGGAAGGTGTACCAGGGCATGATCATCGGCGAGCACAACCGCGAGAACGATCTCGAGGTGAACGTGCTCAAGGGCAAGAAGCTCACGAACATCCGCACCACCTCGAAGGACGAGGCCGTGCGCCTCACGCCCCCGATCCGGATGACGCTCGAGAAGTCGCTGGCCTGGATCCAGGACGACGAACTCGTCGAGGTGACGCCGAAGTCGATCCGCCTGCGCAAGACGGTCCTCGATCCGAACGACCGCAAGCGGGCCGAGCGCTCGAAGGAAGCGCTCTCGGCGTAACGATTCGCGAGGGGCCGGGCGGCAGCGTCCGGCCCCTTTTGCGTTCCGGGCCTCAGCTGCTGCCCGGATCGGTCTCGTCGCCCCCGTGAGAATGCCCACCGGATCCGCCCTGCGGCCCGAGGCCGGGCTTTCCGCCGGTCTTCTCGCTCGGATCCGTCACGGCGTCGGGCGCGATGTTGGCGGGCTTGGCCCTCGGGGGAGGGGATGACCCCTTCGGTGGCGGGGAGGCCGGCTCGCGGTCCGTCTCGTCGCTCATCGATCCCTCCCGGCGTCAGCGCGCCTCGCGCTCGGCCTTCGACAGGCCGTCGGCCACGGTCTCGCCCGCGCGGGGGCCGCGCGAGGCCTTCTGGTCGGAATGACCGCCGGAGGAGCCGCCCAGCGCCGGCGGGTTGCGGCCGGGCTCGCCGCCCGCGTCCCAACCTTCCTTGCGCTCGGCGTCGGAGCGGCCGCCCGTGCCCATGCGGGTCATCTCGGCCTGTTGCGGCGTCTGACGGCCGCCGCCCGCGGGCTCGCCGCCGGGCGTGCCGACGGCCTCGTCCGGCTTGCGGGTGACGGTCTCGGTCGGGACGGAATCGCCGTTCGCGGCCATCAGCGCTTCCCGTCGTCCTGCCCGACCGGCGCCGTGGCGCGGTCGATGGCCTCGCGCGCCGACGCGCCGGGCTGCTCCGCCTCGCCGCGCAGCCGGCGGAGGTTCTCGGGCGGCGTCTCGGCCTCGGTCTCGTCGGTGGCGTCCTGGCGGGGCAGGCCGCTCGCGAGCCGGGCCGATTCAGCCTGGCCGGACGGGTCGCCCTTCAGGTCGGCCTGTGTCCGGGAGGGCACGCCGACGTCGAGCGGCGACTCGCCTCCGAGATCCTGCCCGTTGCGGTCGGTATAGGCGTCGAACTGCTTCAGCGACGGCCGGTCGCGGTTCTGTTCGGTCATGGCTGCTCCTCCTGATGTGGCGGGACAACCGTGCCGACGGGGCCGGGGTTGCGTCAGGGCTCCTGCGCGCGGCGCCTCTCGGCCGGCGCGCGGCGGCCGAGAGGCGCCCGGCGCCGGACCCGAGCCCGATCAGATGCCCTCGAACAGGGCCGAGGAGATGTAGCGCTCGGCGAACGAGCAGGCGACCGTGACGATGCGCTTGCCCTTGAACTCGGGCCGGCTCGCCAGTTCCAGCGCGGCCGCGACGTTGCCGCCCGTCGAGATGCCGCCCGGGATGCCCTCGAGTCGCCCGAGCAGGCGCGCCGTCTCGAAGGCGGTCTGGTTCGAGACCGTGAGCACCTCGTCGATCACGCCGCGGTCGAGGACGCCGGGCACGAAGCCGGCGCCGATGCCCTGGATCTTGTGCGGGCCGGGCTGGCCGCCGGACAGGACCGGGGAATCCTCGGGCTCGACGGCCACGACCTTGAGGTTCGGCAGGCGCGGCTTCAGAACCTGCCCGACGCCCGTGATGGTGCCGCCCGTGCCGACGCCCGCCACGAAGGCGTCGAGCTGCCCCTGCGTGTCGTTCCAGATCTCCTCCGCGGTCGTCTTGCGGTGGATCTCGGGGTTGGCCGGGTTCTCGAATTGCTGGGGCATCACGGCGCCCGGGATCTCCTGGAGGAGCTCCTCGGCCTTGGCGATCGCGCCCTTCATGCCCTGCGGGCCGGGGGTGAGCGCGAGCTCGGCGCCGAGGAAGGCCAGCATCTTGCGCCGCTCCAGCGACATCGTCTCGGGCATGACGAGGATGAGCCGGTAGCCGCGGGCGGCCGCCACGAAGGCCAGCGCGATGCCGGTATTGCCCGAGGTCGGCTCCACCAGGGTGCCGCCGGGCTTCAGCCGGCCGGAGGCTTCCAGCGCGTCGATCATGTTGACGCCGATGCGGTCCTTGACGCTCGCGATCGGGTTGAAGAACTCGAGCTTCAGCAGGATCTCGGCGTCGATGCCGCGCTCCTGGGGCAGGCGGTTCAGGCGCACCAGGGGCGTGTTGCCGATGGTCTCGGTGATCGAGCCGAAGACGCGGCCGTGGCCGGGCTTGCCGGAGGGGGACGAAACAGCGGAATCGGCCATGGAAATCTCCTGGGCGGCAAAGGTCGTGATCGAAGCCGCGAAGGGCGGCGAATGCCGTCAGGGCTGACGCCTAGCCGATATCCCGGATCGCGTCGAGGTACTCCTTAATCTACGAAACAGTTCTGTTGATTGCCGCGTTCCGGAAGTTGCGCGCCGGCAGAACGCCACGCCTCCAGGAAGCCCCGCGCCATGGCCTCGACGCCGAACGCGGCCTCGATCCGGGCGCGCCCGGCCCCCCCGATGGCGGCGCGTTCCGGCGCCGAGAGCTGGGCGACCTCGCGGAGCGCGAGAGCGAGGGCCTCGGCGTCGTGCGGCGGCACGAGGCGGCCGAGATCGCCCAGGATCAAGCCCGCATCGCCGACCCGCGTCGCGACGGGCACGAGCCCTGCGGCCATGCCCTCGGCGAGCGCGTTCGAGAAGCCCTCGCCGAAGGCCGAGGACGAGACCGCGATGTCGGCCGCCGCGACGACGCGCTCCGGGTCGTCGCGGCGGCCGAGCGCCCGGACATTGGCCGGCAGATCCAGATCCGCCGTGCCCGCGCCGATCAGAACGAGCCGGACGTCCGGCACCCGTGCGGCGGCCCGCAGCAGGGTCGCGTGGTCCTTCATGGGGTCGACCCGGGCGGCGTGCACGGCGACGACCGCCCCGGGGGACAGGCCGAGTTCGGCCCGGAGGGCGGCGCGGGCCTGCGGATCGGGCCGGAAGCGGGCGGTATCGATGCCGTTCGGGATCACCGCGATCCGGCGCGGGCGATAGCCCTGCGCCCGGTGGAAGTCGACGCCCGCCTGGCTGTTCGAGATCACGAGGCCGGGCCAGCCCGAGAGGCGGGCCGCGAGGGCGAGCAGCCGCCCGTAACGGGCATGGTCGATGTCCGAGTTTCGCAGGCCCCAGGCCAGCAGCGTGCCGCGGGGCGCCCCGGCGAGGCGGTGGGCGAGCGCCGCGAACAGGTCTCCGTGATAGAGCCAGCCCTGAAGCACGGCCGGCCGCAGGCGCCTGACGAGCCGGGCGAGCGCCCACAGGCTCACCGCCGAGCCGGCGAGCCCGCGCGGCGCCAGCGTGTGGACCGCGATGCCGAGATCCTCCAGCACGGCGGCGTTCGGCCCGCCCGCGGTGAGGCTGACCACGTGCTGGGGGAGGCCGCGTGCCGAGAGCGCGCGGCAGAGCGCGACCAGCATGGTCTCTGCGCCCCCGGTGCGAAGGCCGGAGATGACGTGCAGGACGGGGCGGAGATCGGTCATGCGGTGATCGCCGGATCGGGCCGGTCTTCCGGCCGCGCCGCGCGGTGTCGGGGCGGCCCGGCCTCCGGGCGCGGACGCCGGCGGTCCGGCTGACCGGGCTCAGGCCATGAACAGGCGCGTCGAGAGGACGAGGAGGGTTGCGAAGAGCGAGGCGCCGGCCGCGATCCGCAGCGCTCCGGGATGCGCGGCCCCGGGAGCCGTGTAGCGGGCATCGTCCAGCGCGTCGCGCCGCAGGACCGCCCCGTCCGCCCGAATCCCGATTCGCTGACGCATACGCCGTCTCGTCCCTGTTCCGGGACGAAGCAGGCACCGTGGCGCTTCAAGGCCGTGTAAACCGGGCCGTTAAACCGGAGATCGTGGTCAACGGCCACTTAAGAGGCGGCCGCCTCGCCGCCGAGATCCGGGGCGAGGGCGGGCTCGGGCGAAAGCTCAGAGCGCCCGGTCGAAGCGCAACTCGCCGTTCGGGCTCTTGATCACGAGCTGCGAGCCGACGAGGTCCCACTGCGCCGCGGTGCGCAGGGCGACGAAGAAAGCCTGCTCCGTGGCCTGCAGGCCCTTGTCGCAGGACTTCTTGGTGAGCGCCAGCGGACCGACGGCGAGGTGCTGCTCGCGCAGCGGGAAGGCGGTCGCCGCGAAGGTATTGCAGCCGCCGTAGCCGCGGGCGCGGTACTGCTTGTCGATGATGAAGCTCGGCCGGTCGCCGCTCCCGAAGGCCTTGCCGTTGAGACTCACGGCGGTCCAGGTCGAGTCGAGCGGGAAGATCTTCTCCTGCGCCTTGGCGGCCGGAATGTACTGCTTCTTCTCTTCCTCGCCTCCGGGACGGCGGTTCTTCGATCCGAAACCCGTCACGCCCTGCGCCTGCGCGTCCGTGGCCGTGGTCACTGCCCCGGCCGCGACAGCACAGACCAGCGCGGCGATCAGCATCGCTCTCATCGTCTGGCCCCCAATATCTGCCTGCATCGCGTCGATCCTGCTCCCGGGCCCGCGCCGTTGCGCGGGGTCCCCGGCCGCACGCCGACGGTCGCGGTGCTCTCGAGGCGGACCTTGCATCCGGGACGTGCAGCAGCGCCAATCCGATAAGATTTCAGCACAAATATGGTCAAGGCCGGGCGCGCGCGGATTTTCGCGCGATTCCCAGCGGAATCCGCACGCGCTCGATCCGTCGGACGCCCGCGGGCAACGATCCGGGACGCGCGCCGTTGTCGAGACGCCGCCCGCCGCGCCATGATGCGCGCCGGACGGCGGGATCATCGGCGAGGAGGAGCGTTTGACCGGATCGGACGAGGGAGGGCAGAGCGGATGGGCCTCGGCCCCGATGAGCGCGGCGCAGTCGCGGGCCGCACGCGGCCTGCTCGGCTGGTCCGAGGCGGATCTCGCGGCCAGGGTCGGGCTCGACGAGGGCTTCGTACGAACCTTCGAGGCCGGCCGCAGCGACCCGGCCTCGGGCCAGATCGAGGCCCTGCGCAGCGCCCTGATGGCGGCGGGCGCGGTCTTCACCGACGGTGATTCGCCCGGCGTGCGCCTGGAGCGCCGGGCCGAGCCCGACGAGGGCACGCGGCCCGACGACCTCACCACCGAGAACGACCGCTGAGCCTCAGGTCCGGGCCGTCGCCAGGGCCTTCAGGTCGAAGCCCGGGTCGGCGGCCTGCGCGGGCGTCAGGGGCGTCCCGGCCGCGAGGAGGCGCCGGGCGATCATGTGGTCGGCCGCCCGGTTGACGGATTCCACCCCGCTCAGCGCGCCGTCCCGGAACCGGAACACCGAGAAGGCCTCGCCCGTGCCGCGCACCACGCTCGGGTCGGCGGGGCCGGCGAGCCCCGCCATCTGCAGCTTGTAGGGGCCCTGGTCGCTCCAGAACCAGGGCACGGCCGCGTAGGGGCTCGGCCGCCCGGTCAGGCGGGCCGCGAGGCAGCGTCCCTGGTCGATCGCGTTCTGGACCGACTCGATGCGCACCGATCCGTCCTGCGAGAGGCCGTGCGCGAACGGGCTCGGGAAGCGGGCGCAGTCGCCAACCGCCGAGATCGCCGGGTCGGCGGTCGCCAGCATCGCATCGATCCGGATGCCGTCGCCGACCGCGAGCCCGGCCCCGGCCGCGAGCTCCTGATTGGGCAGCACCCCGATTCCGACCAGGACGAGGTCGGCAGCCAGCACCTCGCCGCCCGAGAGCCGCAGGCCGGTGACGCGCCCGTCCGCACCCTCGATCGCCTCCACGGCCGCCTCGAAGGCGAAGCGGACGCCGAAGCCCTCCTGCGCGGCGCGGAAGAAGGCCCCCATCTCGGCCGAGACGGCCCGCGCCATCGGCCGGGCCATGGCCTCGACCACGGTGACGTCGAGGCCGAGCGCGGCCGCCACCGCCGCGAATTCGAGGCCGATGAAGCCCGCCCCCACCACGGCCACGCGGCGCGCCGTGCCGATCGCGGCCTTCAGCACGTCGGCATCGGCGAGCCCGCGAAGCTGGCGCACCCCGTCGAGATCCGCTCCCGGCACCGGGAGCGGGCGGTTGCGCGAGCCGGTGGCGAGGACGAGATGGTCGTAGGCGAGGCTCTCGCCGTCGGCGAGGCGCAGGCGACGCGCGTCCCGGTCGATGCCGGTCGCGACCCGGCCCGCCATCAGCGCGATGCGGTGCTCGGCGAGATAGCTTTCCGGGCGCAGGCTCAGGGAGTCGGCGTCCGCCTTGCCGGCGAGATAGGCCTTCGACAGGGGCGGGCGCTGGTAGGGGAGGGCCGTCTCCTCGCCGACGATCGTGACGGGATCGGCGAACCCCGCCTCCCGCAGCGAGGCCGCGACCTGGAATCCCGCCTGCCCGCCACCGACGATGACGATCCCGGCCCTGTTCATGCGCGCGCCTCCGCGGTCGCCGCCGCGTCGACGCCCGGCAGCCAGCGGGCTCCGTCCTGCATCAGGTATTCCCAGAAGGCGCGGGCGGCCGGCCCCAGCACCTTGTCGGCGCGGCGCACCGCGTACCAGTCGCGCCGGATCGGCAGCCCCTGCACGTCGAGGAGCACGAGGCGCCCGGTCTCGACCTCCGCCGCGACCGTGTGGGCGGACAGGAGCGCGATCCCGAGCCCCGCCATCACGGCTTGCTTGATCGTCTCGTTCGAGCCGGAATCGATCCCGAGGCGGGCCCGCTTGATGATGACGCCGCTCATGAACTCCTCGAACACCGTGCGGGTGCCGGAGCCCTCCTCGCGCACCAGGAAGGATTCCTCGGACAGGTCCGCCCGCGTCAGACCTGTCCGTCCGGCGAGCGGGTTCGAGGGGGCGGCGATCAGAACGATCGGGTGCGGCCCGAAGATCTCCGCCTCGATCGCGAAGTCCCGCGGCGGCCGGCCCATGATCGCGAAGTCGATCTCGTAGTTGCGCAGGGATTCCACCGTGCTGCCGCGGTTGCCCACCGAGAGGTTGATCTCCACCCCGGGATGGAGCCCGACGAAGCCGGCGATCACCTGCGGGGCGAAGTACTTGGCCGTCGAGACCACGCCCATCGTCACGCGCCCGCCCGCGCCCCCCTTCAGCGTGCGCAGCCGATCGGTGCAGGTCTCCAGCACGGTGTTGATGCTGTCGATCGCCCACAGCATCTCGCGGCCCGCATCCGTCGGCTTCAGGCCCGTGGGCGTCCGGTCGAACAGCAGCAGGCCCGCCTCCTCCTCCAGCTGCCGGATGCGGGCGTAGAGGGCGGCGGAGGTGACGTTCAGCTCCTGCGCCGCCCGCGTCATGGTTCCGAGCCGGGCGACGGCGGCGACGGCCTGCAATTGTTTCAAGGACAGGTTGCGCATGCGAGGTTCTTAGTTTTTTTTTGACCTGCCGCAAGATTTTTTAGAAATCCTTCCCTCGCGATTTGCAGCCCTCTGGCGCTCTGGCGGGCCCGGGCGGTATCATGCCAAAGCCGTCGCCGATATGGGCTCGGCCCAGGACGGACAACACGGGAAGGACCTCGGCCGATGGCGATGGGATCTCTGACGATCGGGGCGCGGCTCGATGCGTGTCTGGCGCAGAGCGTGGCGGACCGGGCCGAGCTCGTGGACGTCGCCGCGGTGATCGAGGCGATCGCGGGGGCGGCCATCGACATCAGCGAGGTGATCGGCCGGGGCGCGCTCGGCGGCGACCTCGCCGCGACGGGGGAGCAGAACAGCGACGGCGACGTGCAGAAGGCCCTCGACGTGATCGCCCATACCCGCGTCACCGAGGCGCTGCGGGGGGCGCCGGTGGCGGAGGTCGCCTCCGAGGAGGCCGAGGACGTGATGCGCCTCAGCGCGGGCGCGCCCCTCGCCGTCGCGATCGATCCCCTCGACGGATCGTCGAACATCGGCGTCAACATGGCCGTCGGCACGATCTTCGGCATCCGCCCGGCCGTGCAGGATCCCGCCAATCCGATCGCCTCCTTCACGACGCCCGGCACCGCGCAGCTCGCGGCCGGCTTCGTCACCTACGGGCCGGCCACCGCCCTGATCCTGACGCTCGGCGAGGGCACCCAGGTCTACGTCCTCGACCGGGCCGAGCGCGCCTTCCGGCTGACCCATGCGAGCCTCGACGTGCCGGTCTCGGCCAAGGAATACGCCATCAACGCCTCGAATGCCCGCCACTGGGACGCGCCCATCAAGGCCTTCATCGAGGATTGCCTGGCCGGTTCCGAGGGGCCGCGCGACAAGGACTTCAACATGCGCTGGCTCGGCTCGCTCGTGGCGGACGCGCAGCGGGTGCTGATGCGCGGCGGCGTGTTCCTGTACCCGGGCGATGGCCGCAAGGGTTACGCGCAGGGTCGCCTGCGCCTCCTCTACGAGGCCGCGCCCATCGCCATGCTGATGGAGCAGGCGGGCGCCGGCGCCACCGACGGCGAGCGCCGCATCCTCGACATCGAGGCGACCGGAATCCATGAGCGGGTCCCCCTCGTGTTCGGCTCGCAAGAAGAGGTCGCCTGCGTCGCCAAGTATTTCGGGGGCCGCAACCACGCCGCCTCGCGCTCGCCGCTCTTCGGCCAGCGCGGCCTGATGCGCGGCTGAGCGAGGCGCAACCGGCCGCCACCATGTCCGCACGTCACCCCATCATCTCGGTGACCGGCTCGTCGGGAGCCGGCACCACCTCCGTCCGCAACACCTTCGAGCAGATCTTCCGGCGCGAGGATGTCAGCGCCGTCTACATCGAGGGCGACGCCTTCCACGCCTTCGACCGCGAGACCATGCGGCGCATGATGGCCGACGAGCCGACGCTCAGCCACTTCGCGCCGCGGGCGAATCTCCTGCCCGAACTCGAGGAGGTGTTCCGCACCTACGGCGAGTCGGGGGGCGGGCGCAGCCGGCACTACGCCCACGACGCGGGCGACGCCGCCCGCTACGGCACGCCGCCCGGGACCTTCTCGCCCTGGGAGGATTTCCCGCCGGGCTCGGACCTCCTGTTCTACGAGGGCCTGCACGGCTGCGTGGTCAACGACAGCGTCGACATCGCCCGCTACGCCGACCTCAAGATCGGCGTGGTGCCGGTGATCAACCTCGAATGGATCCAGAAGCTGCACCGGGACCGCTCGTTCCGCGGCTACTCCACCGAGGCCGTCACCGACGTGATCCTGCGCCGGATGCCCGACTACGTGCAGACGATCTGCCCGCAATTCTCCTGGACGGACATCAACTTCCAGCGGGTGCCCACCGTCGACACCTCGAATCCGTTCATCGCCCGCTGGATCCCGACCGCCGACGAGTCGATGGTGGTGATCCGCTTCAAGGACCCGAAGGGCATCGACTTCTCCTACCTCGTCTCCATGATCCACGACAGCTTCATGAGCCGGGCGAATTCCATCGTGATCCCGGGCGGAAAGCTCGACCTCGCGATGCAGCTCATCCTCACGCCGATCATCATGCAGCTCGTCGAGCGCCGCCGCCGGCTCGCCTGAGGCCCGGCGCAGACCCGCCCGAATGTCCAATGTCCTGTCGGCGGCCGGACCCCGCACTATATTGCGGCGCAGCAGGCTCCGCGCAGAATCACGGTCAGGATCCATGAAGAGCCCCATCATCGCGCCCTCGATCCTCTCGGCCGACTTCGCCAGGCTCGGCGAGGAGGTCCGGGCGGTCGACGCGGCCGGCGCCGACTGGATCCACCTCGACGTGATGGACGGGCACTTCGTGCCGAACCTCACCTTCGGGCCGCCGGTGATCAAGGCCCTGCGCCCGCACTCGCGCAAGCCCTTCGACGTGCACCTGATGATCGCCCCCGCCGATCCCTACCTCGCGGCCTTCGCGGAGGCGGGCGCCGACACGATCACGGTCCACGCGGAGGCCGGCCCCCACACGCACCGCTCGCTCCAGACGATCCGGAGCCTCGGCAAGCGCGCGGGCCTCGCCCTCAATCCCGGCACGCCCGCCGCCGCGGTCGAGCCCCTGATCGACATGATCGACCTCGTCCTCGTGATGACGGTCAATCCCGGCTTCGGCGGCCAGATCTTCCTCGGCAGCGCGCTCGAGACCGTCTCGCGGGTGCGCACGATGGCGGCCGGGCGCGACATCGACATCGAGGTCGACGGCGGCATCGGCCCCGAGACGGTGGCCCGGGCCGCGGCCGCGGGCGCCAACGTGTTCGTGGCCGGCAACGCCGTGTTCCGCGACGGGCCCGGCCGCTATGCCCACCACATCGCGGCGATCCGCCAGGGCGCGGAGGGGGCGGGTGGAGGCGGCGCCGGGCTGTCATGCTGAGGGCCCTGATCTTCGACGTCGACGGCACGCTCGCCGAGACCGAGGACCTCCACCGCCAGGCCTTCAACCGCGCCTTCTCGGCGCTCGGCCTGCCCTGGCGCTGGGAGCCGACGCTCTACGCCGACCTGCTGCGGGTGATGGGCGGCAAGGAGCGGCTCGCCCACTACATCGAGACCCGCCACGCGGGCGAGGCTCCCGCGCTCCTGGCGCGGCTGCCCGAGATCCACAGCCTCAAGACGCGGATCTACGGCGATCTCGTCGAGAGCGGCGCGCTCGGCCTGCGCCCCGGCATCGCCCGGCTCCTCGCGGAGGCGCGGGCGGCGGGCCTCCGGCTCGCGGTTGCCACCACCACGAGCCGGCCGAACGTCGACCGGCTGATCCAGGTGAACTTCCCCGAGGGCGAGGCGCCCTTCGACGTGATCGCCTGCGGCGACGAGGCCGCGCGCAAGAAGCCGGCCTCCGACATCTTCGACCTCGCGATCCGCCGCCTCGACGTCGCGCCCGCCGAGGCCGTGGCCTTCGAGGATTCGGCCGCCGGCATCCGCTCGGCGCTGGATGCGGGGCTGCCCGTCATCGCCACCCGCAGCGCCTATACCGGGAGCCACCGCCTCGACGGCGCCTTCTCGGCGGTCTCGGACCTCGGCGAGCCCGGCCGGCCGCACCGCCACATCGCGGGCTTCGCCTGGCCGGACGGCGTCGTGACGCTGGCCGCGCTCCGGGCCTGGCACGCCGCGCGGGCCTGAGCGCCTCAGCGCCGGTCGAGCCGGCCGCCCTCGCTCCGCCCCTCGGCCCTCCGGGCGAACAGCGTCGCGCCCGCCAAGGCCCCGAGGACGAGCGCGAGGCCGAGCCTGAGGCGGCGCGCGCCTTGTCGCCCGCCCGCGTCCGGATCGGCGCAGGCCGGCTCGCGGTCCGCGTCGTGTCGGTTCCGAATCGCCTGCCCGCTCATCGTCTCCCTCCGCTTCCCTGGCGCGCTTGCCCGCCCGCGTTGCCTCCCGGCGGGAGGCCGGCCTATAACCCCGGCCATTCCAACGCGGCGACGTCGAGGATGGGCCCGCCCGGCGGACCGTTCCTCCGTCGCGACAGACACCGTCAGGGTCACGCCATGGCCGGCCATTCCCAGTTCAAGAACATCATGCACCGCAAGGGCCGGGTGGACGCGGTCCGCTCGAAGCTGTTCGGCAAGCTCGCCCGCGAGATCACGGTGGCGGCCAAGCTCGGCACGCCCGACCCGGCCATGAACCCGCGCCTGCGCGCCGCCGTGCTGGCGGCGCGGGCCGAGAACATGCCCAAGGACAACATCGAGCGCGCCATCAAGAAGGCGGCCGGCGGCGAGGGCGAGAACTACGAGGAGATCCGCTACGAGGGCTACGGCCCGGGCGGGGCCGCCCTCATCGTCGAGGCCCAGACCGACAACCGCAACCGCACGGCGAGCGACGTGCGCTCGGCCTTCACCAAGGCCGGCGGCAGCCTCGCGGAGACGGGCGCGGTCTCCTTCATGTTCGACCGGGTCGGGATCGTCGCCTACCCGGCCGCGGTGGCGGATGCCGACGCGATGCTGGAGGCCGCCATCGAGGCCGGCGCCGACGACGTGCGCTCGGACGAGAGCGGCCACGAGGTCACCTGCGCGCAGGACGCCTACGGCGAGGTGAGCAAGGCGCTCGAGGCCCGCTTCGGCGAGCCGAGCCGCACGGCCCTGGTCTGGAAGGCCCAGAACACGATCGACGTCGACGACGAGACCGGCGAGAAGCTCGTCCGCCTCGTCGAGGTGATCGAGGACCAGGACGACGTGCAGAACGTCTACGTCAATTTCGCGCTCTCCGAGGCGCTGATGGCCAAGCTCGAGGCCTGAGCCTCGCCCACGCGGGAACGGCCCCGCGCGCCTTCGGCGCCGGGGACATGGCCGGAGCGGGTCGCGCCAGGGTGACGCGGGACGCCGCGGAAACCACGCGAACGCGTTTGCAACTCAAAGGCCGGTCCCCCGGCGTCCCGCGGCCCCGGCCTGTCGGCGGGGCCGCGTCTCGCGTCGCGGTGTCTTCGGCGTCTCTCGACCTGCGCCATCGCCTGCGGGTTCCTGGTCGTCCCCGCGAGATGCGAACTGGGCGAAGCTGCCTCGCACGCCGCCTCGTAGTGGGCGGGCGCCGCAGTCCCTGGTCTGCCGCCCAGGAGCGGGTCGGGTGCGGCGGCATTTCCTCCGCCGCCGCCCGCCGCGCCCCGAGCGGCCTCGCGTCGAGCCGCCGCCCGGGGCGATGGCGACCGAAGCCACCGACGCGGGCACCGCCCCGCCGCCCCGGCCCCTCCGGTCGGTCCCCGGACGGGCCCCCCACGGGTGGGCGGCAGGTGGGAGAGTGAAAGCGCAGACTAGGATTATTGTCAAGATTTTTTTGCACGGGCCAAGCGCCGGCCGGCTCTGGCGCTCGAGCGAGGGGACCCGCGCCGGACGCCGTGCCGTCGAGGCTCTCGCCGGCCGCTGGGAAGGACGGTCGCCGTCCGGATTAACACTTGGCTGCATCACTTGGGGCCAACACACGCCAACAACTCTCGGCAGCAACTCTTGCCAACAACTCTTGGCAGTAACTCTTGCCAGCAACGCTTGCGATTTTTCTTTGCGGCCGGAGGCATAAGGTCTTCCGCGGGCACGAGGCAGGCGCCGCATCCGTCCTGCGCGGGGCGGCGGCCGCCTTCGACGGCTCGCGGAGCCGTCCGTCGGCTGCGGTGCATGCGGCGGACATTGCAAACTCTGGACGCGCCCCGGTTGTGCTGAACTCCGCCGCTGATGCGAGGAGGAAGCAATGCAGCCCATGGTTCCAGGCCTCATCGCGGCAGCCGCGAGGCGTCCGCTCGTCCAGGTGGCGGTGCTGTCGGCGCTCCTTGTCGCCACGGCATCCGGAACGGCGCTCGGAGAGCCGATCGCGACGTCCGGCACCACGCCCTACGTCACGCACTTCGTGCTCCGGCCGCTCGCGGGCATCGAGATCCAGGGGCTCGGCTCGGTGACCCCCCTGGAGGCGGTCGGCACGACGCAGAACCTCAAGGGCGAGGCCATGCTCGACAAGATGTCGGCCCGTTGCCTGGCGCTGAACGTCGCGTCGGGCGACAAGAAGTACATCGACGGCGCCTGCGTGCTCGCCGACAAGGACGGCGACCAGATCTTCTCCACCTTCGACACGCGCGACGTCGACAAGACGCAGCCCGATCTCGCCTGCGGCACGCACGTCATCACGGGCGGCACCGGCAAGTACGACGGCATCACGGGCCGCGAGCCCTTCGCCTGCAACGCGATGCCGGCCCTGGCCGGGTCCGGCGGCTACACGGCCTTGGACATCCCGCACAACACGACCTGGGAGATCAAGCCGAAGCAGGTCGGCGCCACCCAGCCGGGCGCGAGCGGCGCCACGAAGCCCTGAGACTCACGAAAGCCCGGCCCCGGCCGAGCTTTCTCCCGGGCGGGGCCGCCCGAGGCGAGTGGCCGGCGGCGCCCGCGGAATTCACGGGCCCGCGCCGCCGACGGTCGTCGGAGCGGCGGCGCGAGGCCGACGGGAGATGACCATGAAGACCCCGCTTCTCACCCTGTCGCTCCTGGCCCTCCTGGCCGGCGCGGCCGTTCCGATCTCCGCGCGCGTCGCCGCCGCCCCGGCCGACGACGTGCAGGTGGCCATGCAGCGTCTGAAGGCGAAGACCGCCGAGCTCGGCGCTCCGAGCGTGAAGGGGGAGGACGCCGTCGCCGGACGGACCGTCCCGGCCCTGTATTTCGGCCAGACCAAGATGAACGGCAACTTCGCCGTGGTGGACGCCGTGCAGAAGGACGTCGGCGGGACCGCGACGCTGTTCGTCAGGAGCGGCGGCGAGTTCGTGCGTGTCGCCACGAACGTCAAGAAGGACGACGGCTCGCGCGCGGTCGGCACCGTTCTCGACCCGAAGGGCAAGGCCTTCGCGGCGATCACGAAGGGCGACGCCTATTTCGGTGACGCCGATATCCTCGGCAAGCCCTACACGACGGGCTACGAGCCGATCCGCGATCCGAGCAGCGGCGTCATCGGGATCTACTACGTGGGCTATCTGAAGAAGTAGAGCACGGTGCGGACACGTGGAATCCGGCTTTCCGGACTCATCGTGCGGCCACGATAAGTTAGAGCATGCTGCCGTCTCCACGACATGGCGGCATGCTCCAGCCTCCGGCCTCCCGGCATCGTGCCCGCGTGATCAGAACCGCCGCATGGGGCGATTGTAGAGCTCGGCGTTCCAGAGGGCCCGCTCGTCGGCGCGCGTCCAGCGGCCGACATGCGTCTCCTGCCGGCCCGGGAGCGCGGTCTGATGGTCCCGAGCGGGCGCCGCGCCGCGCACGGCGTTCACGCCGCGCAGCGCGGTGGAGAGCTGCGCCTCCGGGATTCCGGCAAGCACCAGGGCGATGCCGACGAGCGGCGACAGGTCGCGAGGCATGAAGATCCTTGTGGCTCGGCACGATGCAGGTGGAATGGCGATCGTGCGGGCGGGTTCCCGCGGGGGCTCCGTCGGGCGGGCGCGCGCGAAGTCTTTCGGCGCGACGGATGCGGCCGTGGCCGGGCCGATAATCCAGCGAGAACTGGTAAACGGACGAGCCCCCCGGCTTAATCCCCGAGAATAACTTGAAATCCATGAATTATTCTTCTTGCGCGCCAATCTGACATACCAAATAATGCATGCAAGATTGCCGCGAATGGACTCCACTACGAGAGGCCCGGCGGCACGCGAACGCTTTCGGCCAGCGGCTACGCCAGGATCCATCGAACCGCTGGACGTCGGTGCAAGGTAGAAGGAGGAACACCCATGGCGTCGTCGAGTGCCGCGCAGAGCGTCGCGAAATCAACCCCGAACCGATGGTTGCAGATCGTCCTCGGCGTCGCCTGCATGGTGGCGGCCGCGAACATCCAGTACGCCTGGACCCTGTTCGTCCCCGAGATCCAGAAGACGTTCGGCTGGGATCGCGCCGCGATCCAGGTGGCGTTCACGATCTTCGTCATCGTGCAGACCTGGCTGACGCCGATCGAGGGCTACTTCATCGACAAGTACGGCCCGAGCCGCGTCGTGATGTTCGGCGGCCTCATGACCGGCCTCGCCTGGGTGGTGAACTCCTACGCGACCTCGCTGACCGGCTTCTACGTCGGCGCCGTCATCGGCGGCATCGGCGTCGGCTGCGTCTACGCCACCTGCGTCAACAACGCCCTCAAGTGGTTCCCCGACAAGCGCGGCCTCGCGGTCGGCCTGACGGCGGGCGGCTACGGCGCGGGCTCGGCCCTGACCATCCTGCCGATCGCCAAGATGATCGACGCGGGCAGCTACGCCCAGGCGTTCTTCACCTTCGGGTTGATCCAGGGCGCGATCATCATCCTGGCCGCCGCCTTCATGCGGGCGCCTGCCAAGGACGAGGTGAGGTTCTCGACCAAGGTGCTGCAGACCCGGCGCGACTACACGCTCGGCGAGGCGCTGCGCACGCCGGTCTTCTACGTCATGCTGCTGATGTTCACCTGCACGGTGACGGGCGGCCTGATGGCTGTGGCCCAGCTCGGCGTGATCGCGCAGGACCTCGGCGTGAAGAACTTCCAGGTGAACCTGTACTTCTTCACGATGGCGGCCCTGCCCTTCGCGTTGATGCTCGACCGCATCATGAACGGCATCTCGCGGCCCCTGTTCGGCTTCGTCTCGGACCGGATCGGCCGCGAGAAGACCATGTTCATCGCCTTCGCGATGGAGGGCATCGGCATCGTGGCGCTCGGCTATTTCGGCTCGAACCCGTGGGCCTTCGTGATCCTGTCGGGCGTCGTGTTCCTGGCCTGGGGCGAGGTCTACTCGCTGTTCAGCGCCACCGCGGCCGACACCTTCGGCTCGAAGCACATCGGCAAGATCTACGGCGTGCTCTACTGCGCCAAGGGATTCGCCGCCCTGTTCGTGCCGATCGGCAACGTGATCATGCAGGCGACCGGCACCTGGTCGACGGTGCTCTACACGGTGGCGACCATGGACCTCATCGCGGCCTTCCTCGCCGTCGCGGTCCTGCGGCCGATGCTCAAGCGCCACCACGCCGCCAACGGCGTGGCCGTTCCGGCGGGCGCGCTCGCCCACGCCTGAGCGGCCCCGAGGTCCGTCCCGGCACCAAGGCCCGCCCCGTCCCGGGGCGGGCCGTCCCGGCCGCCGGCGCCGCATCCGCACGGGACCGGGCGGGATCGCATCCCGCTCGTCCGCTCGGGACAAGGCGGCGCCGCAACAGGCCTGCCCGAGAACGAGAAAAGCCCATCCCGCGCCTCGACCGATCGCCGAAGGGCCTGAGATGAACGTCGCCGCCGCGCTCGCCCTGCAGAGCATCCCCTTCGCGGCGCTCGTGCTCGTCACCATGACGGGCAACCGGGACCTCTTCACGATCCTCTACATGGCCGCACTCGGCCTGATCCTGTCGGTGATCGCGATGGCCGACGGCCTCTACGCGCTGCCGCCGATGCTCGGCCTCGCCCACGACGCCCACCGCTGAGCCGGGCCGCGGCGCGCGGCCGATGACGAGGCATTCCCCGGTGCGAACCAAGCCTTAAGGATAACCGGGCCGGGCGGGCCGAATACGGCCCGGATCCGGGTTTCAGCGAACGGCGCAACGATTCCGCAAGGCGAAGCGCATTATCCAATACACGCCGGACTTGTATTGCACGAGCCGCGCGATGGATGAGCGTGAGCCGCGACGATGCTGAGAGTTCTGACCCTGGCGGCCCGCTTCCGAGCCCGAAACGGCCGCGCCCGGCCCGCCTTCCTGCGGGCGCGGGAGGGCTCCACGGCGGTGGAATTCGCTCTCCTCGCCCTGCCGTTCCTGGCGATCCTGAGCGCGATCCTCGAAGTCGCCATCGGCTCCTGGGCGCAGGACATGCTGCAGCAGGCCGTCAGCGACGCGGGGCGGCAGATCTATACCGGGCGCTTCCAGAAGGGCACGGCGGGCACCAGCGGCAGCGCGAACCTCCTCGACGCCTTCCGGTCGCAGCTCTGCCAGGAGAACGGCCAGCCGCGCAACACCCTGTTCGCCTGCGCCAACGTGCGCCTCAACATCCAGCAGGTCGACGATTTCCAGAACGTCGCCCTGGTGGCGCCTACCGCCGTCAACCCGGCGACCGGCGCGAGCGACTGGAACCCGGCCTTCGGCAGCGCCTATGCCTGCGGCCGCACCAGCGCCATCGTGGTCATCCAGGCGGCGGTGGACTTCCCCGTCTTCTTCGCCCTGCTCAATCCGGGCGCCGTGACGCTTCCGGGCGGGCGGCGCGTGCTCCAGGCCGCCACCGTCTTCCGGGTGGAACCCTACGACTCGACGGGGGTGTGCTCGTGAGCCGCCCGATGCCCCGCATCGCCGCGCGGCTGCCCCTCGCCGCCCTGCTCCGGCGCGCGCCCCGCTTCCCCTGCGAGGCGGGCGGCGTCGCGGCCGTCGAGTTCGCCCTGATCCTGCCGCTCCTGATCGCGCTGTATCTCGGCGCGGTCGAGACCACGCGGGCGATCGACAACAGCCGCAAGTTCAGCCTGTTCGCCCGCGCCGTGGCGGATCTGAGCGGGCGCGCGCCCATGACCACGATGGATCCGATCTTCAGCGCCTCGGCGGCGATCCTGCAGCCCTTCGACGCCGGCCAGGTCAGCATCGTCGTCAACGCGATGGGCGTCGAGGACGAGAACGGGACCCTCTCGGGCTTCGTTTGCTCCAGCGCCGCCAACGCCAACGCGACGCCGCGGACGCAGAACGCCCCGGCCGGGCAGGACGGCATCCCGGCGGTGCCGCCGATCTACCGCTTCGACGGCGCCCGCTACATCCTGGCGGAGGTGAGCATGCCCTACGCGCCGGTGATCGGCTCGCGGATCTACGCGGCGATCTTCGGCTCGACCTCGCTCGTCTTCCGCCAGCAGATCGCCTGGGCCGAGCGGGCCGACGGCGAGATCATCCTGCCGGGAGGCGCCGCGTGCCGAAATCCCTGACCCGCCCCTCGTGCCGGACCCGCGGCATGCCCCCCCTCGCGCGCATTCGCGCCCAGCTCCGCCGGATCGTCCGCGAGCGGTCGGGGCAGGTCGCCCTGACCTTCGGCCTCGCCCTCGTGCCGCTCCTGTTCGCCACCGGCGCCACGATCGATTACGGCCGGCGCAACGCCGCCAAGGTGCGGCTCGACGCGGCGCTCGACGCGGCCGTACTCGCCGTCACGAGCCAGAAGGTGAACACGATCTCGGCGACGGCGCTCGCCAGCGTGCAGACCCAGTTCCTGGCCGACGCTGCCCGGGTGCCGGGCGTGACCGTGACCTCGATCGTGCCGGCGCCGATCGGCGACGGCACCACGGTCGGCCTGACGGCGAGCTACACGGCCACCGTCCGCACCACGCTCGGCAGCCTGATGGGCGTGCGCGACCTCGCGATCAGCGGCACGGCCTCGGGCACCCGCAATCTCTCGCAGTATATCGACTACTACCTTCTGCTCGACAATTCGCCCTCGATGGGGCTCGCCGCCACGTCCGCGGACATCTCGAACATGCAGCAGGTGACGTCGGACAAGTGCGCGTTCGCCTGCCACGAGCACACGTTCGACGCGCAGGGGAACGTGACGGGCGACAACCTGAACGACCACTACCACATCGCCCAGAAATACAACATCAAGCTGCGCATCCACGTGTTGCGCGACGCGGTGAAGAGCCTCGTCGACAGGGCCAAGTCGTCGATGCTCCTGCCGCAGCAGTATCGGATGGAGATGTGGACCTTCAGCGACTTCCAGACGAAGATCTCAAGCCTCACGACGAACCTCGACCAGACGAAGTCCGACGCGGGCCTGATCGATCTCGCCTACGGCTACAGGAGCAAGTCGGCCAACCAGACCTCGTACGAGCGGGCGCTCGCCCGGATGAACGGCGTCGTTCCGGCGGGCGGGAGCGGCGCGACGCAGGCGGAACCGATCCGCTTCCTGTTCTTCGTGACCGACGGGGTGCAGGACACGCCGGTCGATGCCGGCGGCGTCAGCGATCCGGGCAGCGGCGGCTTCGTCAACAGCAACCGCTTTATCAGCCCGATCAATCCGGCGACCTGCCAGGCCATGAAGGACAAGGGCATCCGGATCGGGATCATCTACACGACCTACCTGCCGCTCTACGACAACCCCTTCTACAACAAGTGGGTGAAGCCGTTCGAATCCGGCATCGCGCCCCGGCTGCAGGCCTGCGCGACGGACGGTCTGTTCTTTCCCGTCGAGACGGACGGCAGCATCAGCGTGGCGCTGCAGAAGCTCTTCGACGCCTCGGTGGCCTCGGTGCGGCTGACGAACTGAGGGCTACCCCCCGGGCTCACGCCGCGTGCGGGTGCGCCGGCGCGGCGGCCCGCGCCGCGTCGAGGATGCCGAGGATCTCGCGCCCGGTGTCGTGGCGGGCGAAGGCCGCCGCGAGGGCGGCGGCGCGCTCGGCGAAGCGGGGCTCGGCCAGAACCTCCTCGGCGGCGGCGCGGATCGCCCGCTCCCCGGGCTCGTTCGCCGCGAGGTTGAGGCCGACGCCCGACCAGCCGATGCGCGCGCCGATCTCGGCCTTGTCCTCGGTCAGTCCGGCCGAGACCATGGGCACGCCCGCGACCAGGGCCTGCGTGACGCTGCCGTAGCCGCCGTTCGTGACGAACAGGTCGACCTTCGGCATCAGGGCGTCGAAGGGCAGGAAGCGCGAGACCCGCGCGTTGGGGGCGAGCGGCCCGCGCAGGGCCTCGACCGGGCGCCCGCCGGTCGTCGCGACGACGAGGAGGTCGTCCCGGTGGGCGAGCGCGGCGAGCGTCGGCTCAATCAGCTCGCCGAGATCCGCGTTGGCGAGCGTTCCTTGCGTGACGAGGACGACGCGGCGCCTCCCGTCGAGCTCGCCCCACCAGTCCGGCAGCGGCACCTCCGCGGCGGGCAGCGGCAGGGCGCCGACGAAGCGCAAGCGCTCGGGCAGCGGCCCGTAATCGTACTCGAATTCGCGCACCGTCGGCTGGATCAGGGCGTCGGGCAGGATCAGGATCGACTGGGTCAGCGAGGCCGGCAGCGGCCGGGCGCCGAGGCGCGCGAGCGTCGCGTCGGCGTAGGCGCGCACCGGGTTCGTGAAGGCGATCGCGGCCGCCGCCCCGATCGCCGCGTGCCGCGCCTGCTCGGCGGCGTCGCGGGCCGGCGGCAGGCCGGGCCCGAGCGGCGCCCCGTCCGGCCGGTCGTGGAACAGGAAGCTGACGTTGTAGCCGACGACCGGCGGGCGCGGCGCCTCTGACAGGAGGAGCGGCAGGATTCCGAGGAACATCGTGCCGGCGACGATCAGGTCGGGCCGCTCGTGCGCGACGAGGTCGCGCAGCGCCGCCGCCTGGAGCGGGATCGGATCGATGAAGCGGCGCTCGAACTCGCGCCGGGCGCGCTCGGGGCCGGCCGGCAGCGCGGTCTCGCGGTACTCGGCGGAGGAATCGTCCGCATAGGCGACGCAGCGGAAGCCCGCCGCCGCGACCCGGGGCGCGAAGGCCGCCGAGGTCGTCACCACCACCTCGTCGCCGCGCGCGGCCGCGAGGCGCGCGAGGGCGAGGAGCGGGTTGATGTGCCCGGTGAGCGGCGTCGCGGCGAGAAGGATCTTCATCGCGGAATCTCCTCAATGTCCGAATCGCTTCCACCCGCGATGTCGGGTCCGATGCCGGGATCTTCGAGGGTCGCTGCCACACGTTACGGCCGCAAAGGCCGCGCATGTGCCGTTCGGCACGCCCGCGGTTTGGCGAAACGGTCCGTTCACGCTATGTGCTTACCGCTCCGGGGGCGGCGCGGCTGAGCGCGCCGCGAGCCGAGGCAGATCCCGTGGCAGGTTCGATGAGTGCTCCCGTCCGCATCCTGGGGATCGATCCGGGCCTGCGCCGCACCGGCTGGGGCGTGGTGACGGCCACCGGCACCCGGCTCGCCTACGTCGATTGCGGGGTGGTCACCTCGGACGGAGAGCTGCCGCTCGCGCTGCGCCTGCGCGAGCTCTACGAGGGCGTCACCCGCATCGTCGAGGCGTTCCGGCCGGACGAGGTCTCGGTGGAGGAGACCTTCGTCAACAAGGACGCGCAGGCGACGCTCAAGCTCGGCCACGCCCGCGCGGTCGCGCTGCTCGTGCCGGCGCTCGCCGGCGTGCCGGTCTTCGAGTACTCGGCCAACCTCATCAAGAAGACGGTCGCGGGCTCGGGCCATGCCGAGAAGAGCCAGATCCAGGCGATGGTGAAGTTCCTGCTGCCCAAGGCCGAGTTCAGGCTCGCGGACGCGGCCGACGCCCTCGCCATCGCCATCACGCACAACAGCCACCGGGGCGCGCACGCCCTGAAGCGCAGCCACCTGCCGGCCGGCGCGACGGGCAAGGCCGCCGAGCGGATCGCGGCGGCGCTCGCGCGGCAGGCGTGAGGCGCGCTACTCCACCGCCTTGAACTCGCCCTCGAGGCGCAGCGAGACCTCGTCGCCGAGCACCGGCAGGAAGGCGCTGACGCCGAAATCCGAGCGCTTGAGCACCGCGCGCCCATCGAAGCCCACCGTGTACTTCCTGTCGACGGGGCTGATCCCGGCCTGGTTGAAGGTGGCGTCGAAGGCGACCGGCTTCGTCACGCCCTTGAGCGTCAGCTCTCCGCTGACGCGGGCCGTGGTCGGGCTCGTCGGCTCCACCGAGGTCGCCGTGAAGATGGCCTTGGGGAACTTCGCGGTGTCGAGGAAGTCCGGGGATTTCAGGTGCTGGTTCAGCCGCTCGTTGAGCCCGTTCACGCTGTCGGTGCCGATCGTGACCGAGAGGCGCGACCGCGTCGGGTCCTTCGGGTCGAGGGTGGCCTGGGCGGCCACGTCCGTGATCTGCCCGTAATAGGTCGAGAAGCCGAGATGGCTCACCGACCAGGTGATCTTGCCGTGGGCCGGGTCGAGCGCGTAGGCGCCGGGACGCACCTGGGTCGGATCGGCCGAGGGCGCGGGTGGGGCCGGATCCTCGGCCGCGGCGAGCGGAGCGCCGGCGAGGAGGAGCGCGAGGGAGAGGATCGGCGCGGTCTGGCGCATCGTGCGGGTCACCCGAATCGATTGTGGCGTGATGATCTGGCGGGAGGGTCTCGGCGAAGCCGGCCCTTGGTCTCACGAACGCGGGGCGGCCTCAAGCGCGGGCGCCTGTGGCGCATGAAGCGCGGGCGCCTGTGGCGCATGGCGCCGGCGCGCCCCGCCCTGTAGGCAGGCCGGGACGGTATTCGCGTGGGGTGGGGCTGATGATCGGCAAGCTCAAGGGGGTGGTGGACTCGTTCGGCGAGGATTTCGTGATCCTCGACGTGCAGGGCGTCGGCTACGTGGTGCATTGCTCGGCCCGCACCCTGCAGCGCCTGCCGAAGGCCGGCGAGCCGGCCGAGCTCGCCATCGAGACCCACGTGCGCGAGGACATGATCCGCCTCTACGGATTCCGCTCGGACCCGGAGCGGGAATGGTTCCGCCTGCTCCAGACCGTGCAAGGGGTCGGCAGCAAGGTCGCCCTCGGCCTGCTCTCGGTGCTGGAGCCCGACGCGCTGGGGAGCGCCATCGCCATGGGCGACAAGGCGGCCGTGGCCCGCGCGCCCGGCGTCGGCCCACGGCTCGCCGCCCGAATCGTCGCCGAGCTCAGGGAGAAGGCCCCCGTCTTCGCGCCGGTCGACCCGGCCCTCGTCGCCCTCGCGGGCGCCGTCGAGGACCGCACCGCGCCCCGGCCCGTGGCGGATGCGGTCTCGGCGCTGGTCAATCTCGGCTACCCGCAGGTCCAGGCCTCGGCGGCCGTCGCGGCCGCCCTCAAGGGGGCCGGCGACGATGCCGAGGCCAAGACCCTGATCCGCCTCGGGCTGCGCGAACTCGCCCGCTGAGCGTCGGGGCCACCGGACGGGCCCGGGGCCGCGGGCGCGCGATCCTGTTGTGGGCACGAAATCTGGGATGCCAGGGTTGCCAACCGCGGCCGGTCCAGCTAACGTGTTGAAAGTAATACAGTTTTCAAAGGTTCTAATCTAGCCAGCAAGGCGGTGGCGGGCTTGGGCTTTTCCCCCTCGAAGCTCCCCGCTCCCGCGAACCCCCGATCGGCCGGATGGCACACCCGTTCGGCCGTCCTCCCACCTGCGGCGTGATCCCAGAGCGAGTTGCGGCCTCGAATGATCGTCTGTTCCTGCAACGTCCTGTCCGACGGCGCGGTGCGCGCCTGCCTCAACGGCGGCGCGGCCTGCCCGCGCACGCCCGCCCAGGTCTATGCGTGCCTCGGCTGCAGCCCGAAATGCGGCCGCTGCGCCCGCACCATCCGCTCGATCATGCAGAAGGCGCTCGACGAGGCGGCTCATTCCTGCACGGCCGCTTGCGCAAGCACCTGCTCTCTGGTCAAGGTCCAGGCAGCGGAGGAGGGGATCGCCGCCTGAGACGCGGGCAGGCGCCCGGCCGTCCCCTTCCGGCTGACCTGAGCCTACGGGAGACGGACGGATGAAGGGTGATGTCAAGGTTGTCGAGTACCTCAACCGGGGCTTGCGCAGCGAACTGACGGCGGTGAGCCAGTACTGGCTCCATTTCCGCATGCTGAACGACTGGGGCTACATCGACCTCGCCAAGTTCTGGCGCAAGGAATCGATCGAGGAGATGAACCACGCGGACCGCTTCGTCGACCGCATCCTCTTCCTCGACGGCTTCCCCAACCTCCAGGAGCTCGATCCGCTGCGGATCGGCCAGAACGTCCAGGAGATCATCGAGTGCGACCTCGCCGCCGAGAACGAGGCGCGCGCGCTCTATCTCGAGGCCGCCCAGTACTGCGACTCGATCAACGACCGCGTCTCCAAGCTCCTGTTCGAGGACCTCGCCTCCGACGAGGAAGGCCATATCGACTTCCTGGAGACGCAGCTGGAGCTGATCAAGCAGATCGGCCTGCCCCTCTACGCCCAGCGCCATATCGGCGGGCTGGAGAAGATCGAGCCCGAGGTGGAGTGAGGGCGGCGGGCGCGCGGGCCGGGGATCCCGCGCGTCGGGCTTCCGGCAAGACGCCCGCAAGGCGCCGGCAAGCCGCCCGCTGCGCCGTCGCGGCCGGAAGGAGGCTCCCGGGCGCGGGGAATCTGGCGAGGCGCTCTTAGACTTCCGCGGCGCCCCGGGGTAGGAGGGTCGGGCCCATGTCCAAGCCCCTGAACAGGCCCAGAGCCCTGCCCAAGACTCCGCCCAGGCCCTCGTCCAAGCCCTCGTCCAAGACGCCCCCCAAGGCGCCTCCCGAGGCGCCCCCCAAGACCCTCCTCAGCCCGGAGAGCCGCCCGGACGACGTCGACCAGACGGTGCGTCCACTGGTTTTGTCGGAGTTTGTGGGTCAGCGCGCGGCGCGTGCGAACCTTCAGGTGTTCATCGAGGCGGCGCGGAAGACGGGC
>NZ_JBAWTG010000021.1:0-87093 GCF_037106235.1 Methylobacterium nigriterrae
CTGTGCGGTCCGGTCATCGCGCGGCACGACATAGGATCTCCGCTTCCTATTCCACTGAAGCCCGTGCAGCCCTTCGCCCGCAGCAAAGAAAACGAGAGCCACTGGTCGAGCCCTCGGTCACGGCATGGGTCGGAGGGGCACTGACGCGCCTCGATCGAGCCTGCAGACGTCGTGACAAATCCCTGTCCGCCTCGTGCAGTCCGCTGTTCTGCCCAACAGGGAAATTTCGACTAAACATCTGCTGCCAAAAAGCTTTTTTCCCAATACGAGTTGCTGCCGTCCGCACGGCTTCGGCCGCTTTCCCAGTTGCTTCCCTGGTAAGCAGGGAAGGGGAGGTCGAGGCGGGTTCGTTCGCGACGGCGTGCACCACCGCCCACCGCCCCGGTTCGACCCGTCGCCGGCCGGCAGCCGCGGGGCGGCGGCTCACTTCATCGTCGGCATCACGAAGTCGGCGCCGGCGCGGATGCCGGTGGGCCAGCGGCTCGTGATGGTCTTGAGGCGCGTGTAGAAGCGCACGCCCTCCGGCCCGTGCATGTGGTGGTCGCCGAACAGCGAGGCCTTCCAGCCGCCGAAGGAGTGGAACGCCATCGGCACCGGGATCGGCACGTTGATGCCGACCATGCCGACCTCGATCTGGTGCGCGAACTCGCGCGCCGCGTCGCCGTCGCGGGTGAAGATCGCGGTGCCGTTGCCGTATTCGTGCTCGTTGATGAGGCGCGCGGCGGTCGCGTAGTCGGGCGCGCGGGCCACCGCCAGCACCGGCCCGAAGATCTCCTCCCGGTAGATCGTCATCTCGGGCGTGACCCGGTCGAACAGGCTGCCGCCGACGAAGAAGCCGTCCTCGTAGCCCTGGAGCTTCAGGCCGCGCCCGTCGACGAGAAGCTCGGCGCCCTCGCGCACGCCCTGGTCGATATAGCCCACGACCTTGTCGCGATGCGCCCGCGTCACCAGCGGGCCCATCTCGGCCTCGGGGTCGGTGCCGGGCCCGACCTTGAGGGCGCGCACCTTCGGCACCAGCTTCTGGACGAGCCGGTCGGCCGTCTCCTCGCCCACCGGCACCGCCACCGAGATCGCCATGCAGCGCTCGCCGGCCGAGCCGTAGGCGGCGCCCATCAGGGCGTCGACCGCCTGGTCGAGGTCAGCGTCGGGCATCACGATCATGTGGTTCTTGGCGCCGCCGAGCGCCTGGGCGCGCTTCCCGTGCAGCGCGGCATTCTGGTAGATGGATCGGGCGATCGGCGTCGATCCGACGAAGCTCACCGCGGCGACGCCCGGGTGCTCGAGGAGCGCGTCGACCGCCTCCTTGTCGCCCTGCACCACGTTGAACACGCCCTCGGGCAGCCCGGCCTCCGTCAGCCACTCGGCGATGAGGAGCGAGGCGGAAGGGTCGCGCTCGGACGGCTTCAGGACGAAACAGTTGCCGCAGGCGAGCGCGACGGGGAACATCCACATCGGCACCATGGCGGGGAAGTTGAAGGGCGTGATGCCCGCCACCACGCCCAGCGGCTGGCGGAAGGCGTGGCTGTCGACGCGGGTGCCGACATTCTCCGTCACCTCGCCCTTGAGGAGCTGCGGGATGCCGGTGGCGAACTCGACCACCTCCATGCCGCGCTGGATCTCGCCCTTGGCGTCGGACAGGACCTTGCCGTGCTCGGCCGTAATGACAGCGGCGAGCTCGTCCGCGCGCTCCTCGAGGAGCCGCAGGAAGCGGTTGAGGATGCGGGCGCGCCGCAGGGGCGTCGAGCCGGCCCAGGCCGGGAAGGCGGCCTTCGCGCTCGCCACGGCAGCGTCGACCTCGCGGCGGTCGGCGAGGGGCACCTCGCCCGTCTGCAGCCCGAGAGCGGGGTCGAAGACGGGAGCGCTGCGCCCGGAGCGGCCGGGGACGCGCCGCCCGTCGACGTAATGCTCGATCTGCCTGTCCATGGGAATGCTCCGGGATCGCCCGCGCTGCCGGCGCGGCTTGCTGTCATGCCGTCATGGATCTACGAAAATCGCACGGCAACACGCGGGAATGACCAACCATTGTGCGCGTCTTGAAGCCCATGGCCAGTGATCCCCTCGACTGGGACCACCTGCAGATCTTCCTGGCCGTCGCCCGGCAGGGGCAGATGCTGGAGGCGGGCCGCCGGCTCGGGCTCAACCACGCCACGGTGGCGCGCCGCCTCTCGGGGCTCGAGGCCGCACTCGGCACCGCCCTGTTCCACCGGCGTCCGAACGGCTCGGTCCTGACCGAGGCCGGCGAGCGGCTGATGCCGGTGGCGGAGCGGATCGAGGCCGAGATCCTGGCCGCCACCGCCCGGATGCGGGCCGAGGAGGCCGAGCCCTCCGGCACGGTGCGGATCGGGGCGCCGGACGGTCTCGGCAACCTGTTCCTGGCCCGCGAACTCGGCGCGCTGGCGCGGCGGCATGCGAACCTCGTGATCGAGCTGGTGCCGCTGCCGCGCTCCTTCTCGCTGTCGCGCCGCGAGGCGGACCTCGCCATCGGGCTCGACCGGCCGGCGCATGGCCGCCTGATCCTGTCGAAGCTGTCCGACTACAGCCTCGGGGTCTACGCGGCGCGCAGCTATCTCGACCGCGCCGGCACGCCGCGCACGCCGCACGACCTCGCCCGGCACGCCGCCGTGATCGGGGTCGACGATTATTCCTACGCCCAGGCGCTCGACTACACGGCCTTCCTGGAGGCGGCGGCGCGGGTGTTCCGCTGCGCCGGGGCGGTCGGGCAGTTCGAGGCCGTCCGCTCCGGGGCGGGGATCGGCATCCTGCACGATTTCGCGGCGGCGGGCTGCGCCGAGCTCGTCCGGATCCTGCCCGAGACGCGCTTCCGCCGGAGCTACTGGCTGATGTCGCATCCCGACACCCACGAGGCGCGCCGCATCGCGGCCTGCCGGGACTTCCTCGCGCGGCGTTTTCGCGAGGAGCGCGACCGTTTCCTTCCGCCCTGAACCCGGATCGGCGACCCGAACCGGGATCAGATCACCTCGTCGGTCTTGTCGTCGGTCTCACCGTAGCGCCGCAGGGTCGCGGGCCGCGTGCCCTCGTAGAGCCGGGCCAACCCGGGGGCGATGCGCTCGTTCTCGCGCTCGAAGAGCGACGCGCCGTCGAGGTCGCTCTCGACCAAGAACGGGCCGAACCGCTCGACGTCGAGCACCCAGACCGCCTGGGCGAGGCCGAGCTCGTCGCGCCAGTAGACGCCCGGCACGTCGCGGATGCCGCGGCCGAGCAGCGCACCGGTGCCGTAGCCGACCGTCGTCAGGTAGACGGCGTTGTTCGGCACGAACACGTCGCGGTAGATCTCCGACGTCATCCCGCCCTTGCCGATGATGATGTTGCAGCCCGACAGCTTGAACCAGCCGTCGAGCCACTTGGCGAAGCGGAAGGAGGCCGTGGCGGTGACCGCGCCGACGTTGAAGCGGCCGTCGGGCTCGATCGTGGCGGCGGGCGAGCAGTGGAAGTTGGCGGTGCCGAGATCGACATTGGCGGCCGGCATCCCGGCTCCGTCCTCGATCGCCCGCTTGTAGACGCCCTCGCGGGCGGTGAAGAGGCGGCCCGTCAGGTAGACGACGGTGCCGATCTCGAGGGCGCGCAGCTCCTCCGTGGAGGCCGGGAGCTTGAGCTCGATCGTCTTCAACGATCCCGCCATGGCCCTTACTCCGCCGCGGCCGGCAGGGCGCCGGCCCACTCGACCGTCTCGCGCCGCGAGTAGTCGGTGAACCACTCCGGGTCGGTGCGGTAGGCGACCCGGCCGTCGCCGTGGATGCGGGCGGTCGCCCGGCGGGAGGAGAGGCAGAACATGTGCACGCTCATGGGCATGCCGCCGGTGTGGCAGTAGCCGACCTCGATGTTGCAGGCGACGACCATCGAGGAGCCCATGAAGCCCATCGCGCCCATCCCGATCGAGTTGCCGAGCTCGCGGAACTCCTCCTCGAGCGCCGCGATGCGGGGGTCCGGGTTGCGGCTGCCGACGGTGCGCAGGCAGGAGGCCTGCTTGCCGAGCACCATGCAGGCATCCTTCGAGCCGCCGAGCCCGATCCCGACGATGGCCGGCTGGCAGGCAAGCCCGCGCTTGCCGAAGGCCACCAGCGTGTCGAGGAAGAAGCGCCGGATGCCCTGCATCCCGTCGCCGGGAAACAGCATCCGGTAGTCGGAGCCGAACAGGCCGCCCTTGTGCACGGTGGTCAGGTCGATCCAGTCCGCATCCGGGTGGAAGGCATACTCGATCTCGGGCGCGTTGATGCCGACATTGTTGTCGTGGTCGGTCCGCCAGAGGGGGTGCACGCGGTTCGGGCGCAGCGGCACCGTGCGGGTCGCCTGCGCGGTGGCGCGGCGGAGCGCCGCCTCAACGCCGACCGGACCGCCCTCGGGGCGCGCCTCGTTGCCGTACTTCACGTACCAGCGCGGCACGCCCGTGTCGCCGCACATGGCCCGGCGGTCCTCCTTGGCGGCCTCGTAATTCTCCAGCATCGCCTGGATCACGAAGGCCGAGAGGTCGCCGCGCTCGGTGTCGGCGCAGCGGCGCAGCCCGTCGAGATAATCGTCCGGGATCTCGATGGCGGCCTTGGCCATCAGGGCCTCGGCGGTGCGCTCGATCGTGGACAGGGGGATCATGGCCGCCTCTCGGATGCGAGGGATACCGGACGCCGCGCGTCGCGAGCGGGGCCCGGCCCGGGCGCGGCATCGAGCAGCGTCTCGCCCGGCCTGACGCGGGTGAAGCGGACCGGCTCGTCGGTGATCGCGAGGCCCGAAGGCCCCTGCCGGACGAGCGTGAAGGTCGAGGCGTCGAGGTCGCCCGGCTCCGGGAAGTCGGAGCGGTAATGGGCCCCGCGCGAGTTGCGGCGGCGCTCGGCCGCGAGCGCGATGACCCGGCTCGTCTCGACGAGCGAGCGCAGGTTCAGCCAGTCGTGCCAGGTCAGGTTGAAGGCGCGCTCGCCCGCGGGGATGCCGGTCTCGAGGAGCTCCGCCTCGATCGCGTCGAGGCCCGCGAGGCCCCGGGCGAGGCCGGCGGCGTCGCGCACGACGCCGACCTCGTCCCACATCAGGTCCATCAGGCGCTCGCGCAGGGCGTTGACGTCGCCGGGCTTGCGCCCGAACGGGTGGAGGCTGCGCGCGGCCTCGGCGGCGAGCCGCGCCTCGTCGGGCGGGCGCTGCCCGCCGTGCTCGGCGATCCAGCCCGGCATCACGTCGCCCGCGATGCCGCCGAACACCGTCGAGTTGGCGACCCCGTTGCCGCCGAGGCGGTTCGCACCGTGCATGCCGCTCGCGTCCTCGCCCGCGACGAAGAGCCCGGGCAGCTCGGTCGCGGTGTCGGGCCGGCAGACGAGGCCGCCCATGAAGTAGTGGGCGGTCGGCACCACCTCGACGAGGCCGCCCGCGAGGTCGAAGCCGCAATCGCGGCAGCGCTCGACCATGCCCTTGAACTGGCGCCTGACATTGTCCGGCCCGAGCTGGCTCATGCGGATGTAGACGCCGCCGTTCGGCGTGGTGCGCCCGGCCTTCATCTCGGCGTAGATCGCGCGGCTGACGACGTCGCGGGTGGCGCGCTCGAGCGCCGGGTCGTAATCGGCCATGAAGCGCCGCCCGTCGCCGTCGAGCAGGTGCCCGCCCGCGCCCCGCAGGCCCTCCTCCAGCACCGTGCCCGTCATGCGGGTGTCGGGACCGGCCAGCAATCCCGTCGGGTGGAACTGCACCATCTCCATGTCGCGCAAGGGCAGGCCCGCCCGCAGCGCCATGGCGAGCCCGTCCATGCTCTTGTCGCCCGACGGCGTGTGGTAGCGGTACATGGTCGGGCCGCCGCCGGTCGCCATCAGCACGGCCCGCGCCTGCACGAAGCGCAAGGCGCCGCTGCGGATATCGGCCATCAGCACGCCCGAGAGCGCCTCGCCCCGCGCGTCCGGGATCAGCGCCAGGGCGCGGTGCTCCTCGATCTTGCGGATTCCGCGCCGCTTCCAGACCTGCTCCATCAGCCGGTTGATGATCTCGATGCCGGTGAGGTCGCCCTTGTGCACGGTCCGGTCGAAGGTCTGGCCGGCGAAGGCCTTGCCGTGGAGCGAGCCGTCCGAGTTCCGGTCGAAGAAGCAGCCGACCTCGTTCTCGAGCTCGCGCACGCGCTCCGGCGCGGTCGACACGAGGGTCCAGGCAAGCTCCTGGTCGGGCAGCCACTTGCCGCCCTGAATCGTGTCCATGAAGTGGCGCTCGACCGAGTCGCCGGCGTGCAGCGAGACATTGTAGCCGCCCTGCACCATCCGGGTGCAGCCGCACTTGCCGAGCAGACCCTTGGTGGCGAGCGTCACCGTGAGCGACGGGTCGCGGTCGTGGGCGTGGAGCGCCGCGAACAGGCCGGCGCCGCCCGAGCCGAGGATCAGGATGTCGGTTTCGATGCGCTCGATGGCCATCGCGACCTCACAGGACCCGGATCAGGAAGGCGAAGGCCACCATGGCGGCGGCCCCGCCGGCGGCGGTCGCGAGCCTGAGCTGGTTGACGCGCCAGTCGAAATTCTCGACGAGGAGGATACGCAGGCCGCCCAGGAAATGCACGGCGAGGAGGAAGACGAGGCCGCCCTCGGCGAGCTTGACGGCCGGGCTGTCGGCGAAGCGCAGGACGGCGTCGAACTCCGCGGCGCCCCGCAGCGAGAGGCCGAGCGTCAGGAAGTGGATCGGCAGGAAGACGGCGAGCCCGATGCCGGAGAGCCGGTGCACCATGGCGGCGACCCAGAGGGCGTTGCGCCGATAGGCGCGCGGCGATCTCATGCGAACCCCCTCGCGAACCCTCTCATGCGGCCCGCTCACGCGAACACCACCGCGAACACGGCCCGCGCGCCGAGCCCCGCGAGGGCGAGCCCGGACAGGCCTGCAACGATCCCGGCGGCGCGGCCCGGGAGCGGCGTCCACTCGGCCAGGATGACCCGGATGCCGATGGAGGCGTGGATCGCCGCGGCCGCGACGAAGGTGCCGTAGAAGGCCGCCCAGGCGAGGCTGCCGCGGGTCCGGGCCAGGATGTCGGCCGCCGACAGGCCCTGTCGCGTCGCGTAGAACATCACCGCGAGATGGATCAGCACCAGCGGTGCCATCAGCGCGGCCGTGCCCCGCTGCCAGAGATAGAGCCGGACGTTCATGGCTTGAGCTCACCCCGGAGATAGGCCCGCGTGGCCAGCCGCTTGAGCCCGGAGATGGAGCCGGTCGGGCTGAGGCCCTGCGGGCAGAAATCCTGGCAGGATTGATGGCTGTGGCAGGCGTGGCAGCCCCCGTCCGCCGCGATGGCCGCGAGGCGCGGGGCGTGCGCGCCGTCGCGGCGGTCGTTCATCAGGGTCCAGGCCCGGTTCAGGGCCGCGGGCCCGAGATAGTCCGGGTTCCACCGCACCGTATCGCAGCCCGCGTAGCAGACGCCGCAATTGATGCACTCGATGCCCTCGTCGACCGCGACACGATCCGGCTCGCTCGGCCGGATCGGCTCGACGGGATCGCGGCGCGTGCGCGTCGGCTCGAACGCGCCGCCGGCCCCCTGCCACTTCTCGAAGAACGGCCGCATGTCGGCGGCGAGGTCCCTGATGACCGGCATGTTGGCGAGCGGCGCGATCTCGAGCCGGCCGCCTCTCGCGACTTTCGAGACATGGGTGCGGCAGGTCCAGCGCGGGCGCCCGTTCACCGTCATGGCGCAGGAGCCGCACATGCCGACGCGGCAGGCGAAGCGGTAGGCCAGCGTCGGGTCGACGTGGCGCTGCACGTGGGTGACGACGTCGAGGACGGTCTGGTTCTCGCGGCTCGGCACCGCGTAGGTCTGGAACGACCCATCCGCGCCGCCGCGCCAGATGGACACCGAGAGGACGTTCGTCTCCGCCTGCGACAAGGCCGGCTCCTGGATCTCCGCAACAGGTCGGGGGCGTTCTAACAGGGTGCTTGGTTCGGACCTATCGAATTGGATTCAAGTTCGTCTTCGAATTTTCTCACGTTAGCGGCCGCGAGGCTCGCCGCCCGGGCCTCACGAGGGCGGCGCGACACGATGGATAGGAAAAGTTCAGATGAACAAGAGATTAGCAGCTCCTTAAGCATGAATGCGCCAGAAATCGCGCGCCGTCCTTCCTTCGCACCTCCGAGAAGTCCATGAACCTGCGCCAGAGGCTGTCGCTGCACGCGATCGGCAGCAAGCTCACGCTCTCCATTCTGGCAACCACGCTCGCATCCGCGGGCGCGGTCGGCTTCGCGGGGTACCGGCAACTGCAGGACACCGCCGATCTCACGATCAGGGCCGCGCTTCAGCAGCGCTACGAGGCCGTCACCGAGGCCATGGCCGCGCAGGGGCAGCGCGCCCTCGCCATCGGCCTGACCATGGCCAACGACGACCGCGTCGCCGAGGCCTTCGCCCGGAAGGACAATGCGGCCCTCGTCGAGCGGTTCAAGGCGATCTTCCCGGCACTCAGGGACGACCTGAAGCTGAACCTCATCAGCTTCCACCTGCCCTCGGGCCTCAATCTCGCCCGCGTGCGCGCACCGGCCGCGAACGGCGACGACGTCGTCAAGCGGCGGCCGATGATCCGCGACGCCATACAGGCGAGCCGGACCGTCGTCGGCGTCGAGCCCGGGCGCGACAGCATCGCGGTCTTCGCCGCCGTGCCGACCTACGAGCGCGGCGCCCTCGTCGGGATCACCGATATCGGCGCCTCCCTCGGCCAGGACTTCCTGGCCGAGCTGAAGCGGCGCTTCGGCGTCGACATCGCCGTGCATGTCCGCCTCGACGACAAGTCCCAGACGCTCGCCGCCACCTTCGCCGAGAAGACGCTGCTCGCCGACGGCGACCATCGCGCGGCGCTGGCTGCACCGACGCCCTGGCGGGAGCTTCGCCTCGCTGGGCATCCGACCGCCGGCCTCGCGGGACCCTTGCGCAACTACTCGGGCCAGGCGATCGGCACGATCGAGGTGGCGCTCGACATCTCGGATTTCGTTGCGGCCCATGACCGGGCCATCCTGACGCTCTGCGCGATCCTCGCCCTCGTCGCGGCGGCGGCGGTCGGCCTCTCCGTCGCGCTGACGCGCCATCTCGGCCGTCCCATCCGGGCGCTCAACGGTGCCATGACCGCTCTCGCGAGCGGGAACCTCGAGGCCGACGTGCCCTTGACGGCCCGCACCGACGAGGTCGGCGACATGGCGCGGTCGGTCGCGGTCTTCCGCAGCAACGGGCTCGAGCAGCGGCGGCTCGCGGCCGAGCAGGAGGCCTCGCGCACGGCCAAGGTCCGCCAGGCGGAGCGGCTCGACGGGCTGATCCGCGGCTTCGAGGCCAAGGTCGGCGGGATCGTCGGGACGGTGACGTCGGCGGCGACCGAGCTTCAGGCGACCGCGCAGGGGATGTCCGGCACGGCGAGCCAGACGGCGAGCCAGTCCACCAGCGTCGCGAGCGCCGCCGGGGAGGCTGCGGCGAATGTCGGCACGGTGGCGGCGGCCGCCGAGGAGCTCGGCGCCTCGGTGGCCGAGATCGGCCGCCAGGTCTCGGGCTCGGCGGCGCTGGCCCAGGAGGCGGTGGGCGAGGCCGGCCGCACAGCGGGGCGGGTGCAGGAGCTGAGCGCGGCGGTGGCGCGCATCGGGGACGTCGTCACGATGATCACCGCGATCGCCGGCCAGACGAACCTGCTCGCGCTCAACGCCACCATCGAGGCGGCGCGGGCCGGCGAGGCGGGCCGCGGCTTCGCGGTCGTGGCGAACGAGGTCAAGGCGCTCGCCGACCAGACCGCGCGGGCGACGCAGGAGATCGCCGGGCAGATCGGCCAGATCCAGGGCTCGACCGGCCAGGCGGTGAGCGCGATCGAGTCGATCACGGGGCGGATCCGCGAGATCAGCGCGGTGGCGACCACGATCGCCGCGGCGGTGGAAGAGCAGGGGGCGGCGACGCAGGAGATCGTGCGCAACGTGGCCCAGGCCGCCGCCGGCACGGGCGCGGTGACGCGCAACATCGCGGGCGTGGCGGGCGCGGCCGAGGAGACCGGCGCGGCCGCCGCCCAGGTCCTCGGCGCCGCCTCCGAGCTGTCGCGCCAGTCCGAGCAGCTCAGGGCCGAGGTCGACCGCTTCCTCGCGGGCGTGCGGGCCGCCTGACGGAGCCCGGCCCGGCGCCTCATCGCGGCGGCCGAGGCCGCGGCGAGGCGTCCTCGCGCTTGAGGACGTCGAGGAGCACCTCCACCAGCGCGGTCTTGGCCTGCTCCTCCCTCTGCACGATGCCCACGACCCGTTGCGGGGCCGGGCCGGAGAAGCGGAGCGTCCGGACGGGATGCTCGCCCGTCCCGTCGCCGGCCCGGCGCGGCACGATCGAGACGCCGAGCCCGTGATGCACCATCGCCCGGATGGCCTCGAGCGTGTCGAGCGCCATCGCCTCCCGGACCTGCAGGTTCCGCCGCTTCAGGAACTCGTCGATGATCTGCCCGACCCAGGCGTTGCGGGAGTAGCGGATGAACGGGTAGAGCGTCACCGCCTCCTCCGCCTTGCGGACCGTGACCTCGGCCGGGGCGATCACGATCAGCGGCTCCTTGAGGAAGGGCGACCAGCGCAGGCCCGCATTCGTCAGCTTGAAGTCGCTGACGATGGCGGCGTCGAGGGTTCCGCGCTGCACCCGCCCGACGAGGTCCTTCGACAGGCCCATGGCGAGCTCGACGTGGAGCGCGGGATAGCGCTCCCTCAGGGCGGCGAGGGCGCGCGGCATGACGCCGGTGATCACGCTCGGCACGACGCCGAGCCGCAGGTGGCCCTCCACCAGCGTGTCGGACACCACCCGGAACAGGCGGTCGTAGGCGGCGACGGCCTCGGTCGCGTGGGGCAGGAAGGTCCTGCCGATCGCCGAGAGGCCCGGGGGCCGGCGCGACCGGTCGAACAGGGTCGTGCCGAACTCGTCCTCGAGCGCCTTCATCTGGACCGTGACGGCCGATTGCGTGCGCCCGACCGCGCGCGCCGCGGCGGCGAAGGAGCCGCCCTCGGCCACGGCCAGGAAGGTGCGAAGCTCACGGATGGACACGGCGCTCTCACGACTTGAACGTTTCTCAAGCAGAATCCCTCGAATTTCAGCTTCGTTCAAGCACGGCCTCGGGGCGGACGGGCCGGATGGCGGGAGCGGGGCCGCGGGCCGGGAGGCCGGCGGCGTCGATTCCTCGCGCGCAGATCGTAACATCGCGCGCACGATGTCATGTCGCGTGGGCTTGCCGGGTACGATGATGCCGGTAGGGTGCGCGGCCCTCGAGCGACTTGGTGCCTGCATGAACAGGAATGACAGAGAGTTTATTCAGCGCATGAAGGAACAGAGCGGCAGGCCGTCTCCGGAAGACATGCAGAAGCTCCGAAAAACACTTCTCGACCTGAAGTGGGATCACGTCTTCAACTGGATCGCGCCGCGCGACGCCGGCATCAGGTCCGCCCTGTCGGGGCGGCGCTGAGCGCGCCGCCGCCGTTACGCGGAGCGCCGCAGCGCGCGGCGGCTGGAGGCAGCCGCGCTTGCGGGCCGGGTGCGCGGCCCCCAAGCCCCGTGTGATCGCCGTCACGGCCATCATGCCGCCGCGGTGTCAGGACAGGATCCGAGTCAGCCGCATGGATCTCCCGTGACCCGCTCATCCAAGTCCCTCTCGCCGAAAACCGTCTCGCCCGAGACCCGAATCGCGTCGGCCGACCTCGCCGAGGCGATCGCGGGCGAATTCGCGGACCTCGCCGCGGCGCGCGCCGAGGAGGGCCGGGCGGGCGAGGCCGAGGCGCTCCGGGACCAGGCCCGGCATCATCGCGTCCGGGCGATCGTCCTGCGGGCCCGGGCCGGCGCCGAGGATTACATGGCGCGGGCGCGCATCCCGTAGCCGCGCCGTCAGGGCCCGGGCGCCTCGGCGTCGCGCAGGCCCGCCCAGGCCTTCCACTCCGACCAGGCTCGATTCAGCGCCGCGGCGGCCTCCGCGCACGATCCCTCGACGCCGCCGCGCCGGAACGGCAGGGCCCCGATATCGAGGTTCATCCCCCAGGACCAGCGCTCGGCCGGGGCGGGATCGGCGCAGATGCAGTCGATCCGGCCGACAACGAGGGCGCCGCTCGTCGCGAGGTAGGTCTCGCGCGGATGCTCCTGAAGACGCGTGAGGAGGAGGATTGCCATCGCGTCCCTGCCGGCCGAGCGCGGAGGCGATCACCCGCATTCCCGCGGCGAGGCCGCGCGAAGGGGTTCAGCGCGAGGTGCCGGCGGCGCGCTCGGCGCCGCGCCCGTCCGGCAGGACGATGCCCTTGAGATCCCGCAGGGCCCGCGAGACGTAGCCCGGCACCAGGACGAACTCGATCAGCGCGAGGTAGACGCAGAGGCCGCATCCCGTGGCGAGCACGGTGGAGGCCAGGGCCGGCCAGGGCCGCGCGACCGCGAGGTGATCCACCGCCAGCACGCAGGCCACGAAGCCGAGGCCCGCCAGCGCGATTCGGGTCGTCGTGGCGACCTGCATCTCCCAGTCGAAGCCGCAGACCTTCCGGAGCGTGAGGAGCGCCAGCGGCACCATGCAGGCGGACCCGGCCGACCAGGCGAGGCCGACGCCGGTCAGCCCGAACTGGGCGCCGATCACGACGCAGACGGCCACGATCCCGACCTGCCCGGCGGCGAACCGGAGATAGAGGTCGGGCCGTCCGACCGCCGAGAGCGATTCGCCCACGAAGGCCCAGACGGGCATCGTGAAGGCGGCGAGGCTCATCGCCTGCAGGACGACGACCGAACCCTGCCACTTGTCCCCGAAGACGGTCGGCAGGATCGCGGCGTTGAGGCCGAGGGCGAGGACGACCGGCATCCAGACGACGAGGGCGGAGCGCACCATCGTGTCGTAGGAGAGGGAGAACTCGTGCGGGTTCGCGAGGCGGCTCAGCACGGGCATGATCATGAAGCGCATCGGCGTCAGCACGAGGACGCGGGCCATCTCGATCAGCCGCGCCGCGAGAGCGTAGCAGCCGACCGTGGTGGGATCGAAGAAGAAGCCGACCAGCAACCTGTCCACGCAGGCGCCGAGCGCCGTGATGAGGCTGCCGCCCATGAAGTGGCTGCCGAAGCGCGCCAGCGTGCGGGCATGGGCCAGGTCGAAGACCCGGCGCGGCCGCCAGGGATCGGCGCGCCAGAGCACCCAGACCGAGATCAGGGCCTGCAGGAGCTGGAGCACGACGAGCGACCAGATCCCGGCGCCGGCGAGCGCGAGGCCGATCCCGGCCGCGCCGCCGATGCTGCGGCCGAGGAAGGTGCGCCGCGCCAGGATCGAGGTGTCGAGATTGCGCCGGGACAGCACCACCTGCACGCTGATCAGCGCCTGCAGCGGGCCGAGAAGGGAGAGCCACCGGATGACGCCCTCCATGTCGGGTGCGTGGAAGAAGGTCGCGAGCCCGTCCGCCGTCACCTGGGCGAGCAGGACGGTCAGGAAGGCCAGGGCCAGGTTCATCCAGAAGGCCGTGGAGACGTGCCGCTCGTCGAGATCCGGCACCCGGATCAGCGCGTCCGCGATGCCCTGGAAGATGACCACGTTCATCAGGCCGACGCAGGCCATCGCCAGGGTGAACTCGCCGTAATAGTCCGGCCCGATGATCCGCGCGATCACGAGGAAGACGACGAACGGGATGCCCTGGCTGCCGAGCACGTCCATCACCAGCCAGAAATGGGCTTTCTTCGCTTTCGCCTGCACGGTTCGGCCTCTGCAAGATGGGACGATCGGATCGCGGGGCCGGCCCCGGGGGACCAAGGGTTCAGGTCTGGAATCGGCTTCGTGCCGGCAGGACGGGCGCCGGGCACGCGGCGGGCTCCGAACTGGGCGTACGCCCCCCCTTGGGACATCGAAGATGCGGGCTCTCTCCGGCCCGTTCGGCTTACAGGGTCATGCGTTCGGGCATTTGCCCACCTTGACAGTGCGCCGGGGCGCGAGCTTGCCGAGGACGTGCCTGAACAGTTCGAGGAAGGCGGAGCCGGCGACCGGTGCGGGATCCTTCAGGAACTCGACCGCGTCGTGGCGGACCGCCCCGAGCGGATAGGCGCCGGACAGGACCATCCGCAGGCCGATCGGTAGGACGAGGTCGCGCGCCGCCAAGTGACAGCCCCGCGTCAGCGTCTCGGGCTCCGGCGCGGCCAGGCCCAGGGTGACGAGGCCCGCCGCGACGAAATCCAGCCCGCACTGGCGCGCGGCGTCGACCCGGCGGAAGAAGCGCGGATTGCATTCGAGGAAGGTCAGCTCGCCGGTCGCGGACGAGCGCCGCGCGTCGAAATTCGCCACGCCGGTGTAGCGCGTATGCTCCACGAGCCGGCGCCCGGCTGCGAGGAGTTCCGGGATCTCGACGAAGCGGGTCGACCAGTAGCCGTCGCAGTAGAACGTGGTCCAGTGCCGGATCTCGCCCTCGACCGCGAAGACGCTGAGGCCGACATCGTTGCCAGGCATGAAGCGCTGCACGAGGAGGCCGCCGTCGAGGACGCCGCTCTCGCCGGCGAGGACCCCGGCGAGGTCGCTCTCACGCGCGACGAAGCTGACGCCCTCGCCGCCGGAGGCGCCGACCGGCTTGACGACGCAAGGGTAGCCGATCTCGTCGCGGATCGTCGCGACGCAGACGGCGGCGGGCGAGGCGTAGAACAGGGTGCGGGGCGTCGGCACGCCGCACTCGCCGCAGAGCCGGGCGAAGCTGTGCTTGTGGTCGAGCGTCGCGAGGGTCGCGAGGTCCGGGATCGGGAAGACCGCCGGGCGGATCCGGTCGCGGATGCCCGCGAGCAGGCGCGCGGCCGCCGTCGTGCTCGCGATGACGACGTCGACGGGCTCCTGGGCATCGGCCGCGTTGATCGCGTCGGCGATGAGCCGCGGATCCTCGAAGACCCCCTCGCGCACGACCAGGGTTCCGGCCGCGTAGGACGAGAACCGGATCGCCGAACGCGGCTCGCAGACCAGGAAGGTCTTGGCCCCCAACGAGCCCAGGCAGCGCAGGACGATCAGCCCCAAATCGCCGGGCGGCGATAGAAGCACGACGCGCAACGGCCGCCCCGGACCGGCGTTCGAGGTCGGAGCCGGGTACGGTTTCCGGATCCGGGATCGCTCGATGAGCTTCATCATGAGCCCACATTCTTTCCGTTTTATCTGACTGAAAGCCTATGACTGCATTTTTCAACAGTACACGATCGACGAGATCCAATCTTGTCGATCGCCAAGCCGGAGACAAATCCTTTTAAGGAGCTGTCCGGGGCCGGAGGTGGTACCCCTCCCGGCTGAGGGCCGGCCAGGCCGGGAAGGGGACGGCAAGAGGCGGGCAAGAGGCCGGGAAGAGGCCGGTTTCCGGGGCACGGGCCTTCGCCCCCGGTCGGCCGCCCTCAGGCGCCCGGCTCCCCCGTCTTCGTCAGGAGGTGGTAGAGGGCCGGCAGGTTCGTGCGCAGGTATCGCGACCCGAGCCGCTGTGGCTCCTGCGCGGAGCGGAACAGCCATTCGAGCCCGGCCTTCTGCATCCAGAGCGGCGCGCGGGGCGCCCGCCCGGAATAGTAGTCGAGCATGCCGCCGCAGGTCCGGATCCAGCCGACGCCGTTGAGGCGCGAACGGTTCCGGACGGCGAAGCTCTCCTGGAGGGGGCTGCCGAGGCCGAGCCAGAGCACGTCGACCTCCCGGGCGCGGATGTCTTCGCAGATCGCGGCCTCCTCGTCCGGACGGAAGTAGCCGTCGCGGCCGCCCGCGATCTCGAGGCCGGGGAAGCGGGACTGGAACTGCGCGATGGCGCGCGCATTGTCCTCGTCGCGCCCGCCCAGGAAGAAGAACCGCAGCCTCGCCGTGACGGCGGCCTGCAGCGCGTCCAGGATGAAATCCGTCGTGGCGATCCGCTCGGGCAGCGGTGCCCTGCCGATCCAGCGCGAGACCAGAACGAGGGGCATCCCGTCCGCATCGATGATGTCGGCCTGGTCCATGAAGGACCGGAAGGCCGGATCGCGGTGGTAGCGGGCGATCACGGAGCCGTTGGAGGCGAAGACCAGCTTGGGCGGGAGACCCGAGATCCTGGCCGCGCGGCAATCCGAGATCATCCGCTCGATGAGATCCCGTCGGGTCAGTCGGTTCGTCCGGATGCCGCCGACGCGGACCGCGTCCGCGCCGGCGCCGATCAGGTGCGGAGAGAGGACGCCGCCCGTCATCACAGGGCTCCTTCGCTGAAGGCGGCCACCCGGGCGGTCCGCAGGATGATCAGGAGATCGAGGCGCAGCGACCGGTTGCGCACGTACCAGGCGTCGAGCCGGACGCGGTCCACCATGTCGCTGAGCTCAGGCGTCGGCCCGCGGCTGCCGTTGATCTGCGCCCAGCCCGTCAGGCCGGGCCTGACCCGGTGGCGGATGGCGTATTCGTCGATCAGCGCCCCGTAATACTCGTCGTGCGCGATGGCGTGCGGGCGGGGTCCCACGAGCGACATCTCGCCCCGCAGCACGTTCACAAGCTGCGGCAGCTCGTCGATGCTGGTGCGTCGCAGCCAGGCGCCGACGCGGGTGACCCGCGGGTCCTGCGCGCGCGCCTGCTCGATCCGGGCGCCGTCCTCCATCACGCTCATCGTGCGCAGCTTGAGGATCCGGAAGGGACGCCCGTCGAGGCCCCGCCGGGTCTGCCGGAACAGGATCGGCCCGCGCGTATCCAGCCGGATCGCCCCGGCGACGAGGATCAGGAGGGGGGCGAGCGCGACGAGAGCGAGGGCCGACAGCGCGATGTCGAGGAGACGCTTGGCGCCGTCCGCATAACGTCCGCTGGCTCGCGGCGGGTGCGTGAGATTTCCGGCAACAAAGCTCGACACGTTTTGTGACATAGGCACAGCCCCCAAATATTGACGCCGCCGTAAAGCGTACGTTTCCAACAAAACAATTTGAATTGTCAGAAAATTAACCGTGCAATTCACGCATTTCCGAATGGTATTTGGGGGTAATTCTGCGCATTTTCGGAAGCTCATGCAGTGTTGAGAGGCCGATGCCGGCCCTGCATGCCCCTCGCGTCGCCCTCCGGCGCGGCCCGCGCTCCACCGGAGGAAGTAGCCCGCACGAGCAGTCGCGAACGGCAGCCGAGGCGTGTCAGACCCTGGCTTGTCTCCGGCGGGGGCTGGGATCGTCGGCTTGCGGGTTGCGAGGGGAGGGGCGCCTTGGTTCAGGTCTTCGGGCAACGCGACGGGAGGTGCCCCGCCGCCGCGGGCGGCCGCGCCCATCCGGGATCCGCTCCGACCGTCGCATCGCCCCTCCCGTCGCCGGCCGTGCACCGCGCCGCGCCGGCGGGGGGCCTGCGGCTCCTCCTCCTGCAGACCCAGGCCGAGAATGCCGGCGCACAGGAGATCGCCCGGCTCCTCGGCCAAGGCCTTTCCGAGCATGGGCACCTGATCCGCCAGCTCTTCTTCTTCCGGCGCACCGCCGCCTTCGACGGCGATGCGACGGCCTGTTTCTGCGCCGAGGCGCGCCCCTCTGGGCCGCTCGATCTCCTGCGCCTGCTGCTGCGGCTGCGCCGCGAGATCCGGCGCTTCCGGCCCGACGTCGTCCTGTGCTTCCAGCATTACGGCAACGTGATCGGCGCACCCATGGCGTGGCTTGCCGGCGCGCCCCGCGTGGTGGCGAACCAGAACACCACCGCCCAGGGCAGCCCGGCCGCGGCACGCTTCCTCGACCGCTGGCTCGGCCGCCTCGGCCTCTACGGCCGGATCGTCGCGGTCTCCGCGGATGCGGAGGCGAGCTACCGGGCCCATCCCAGGCGCTACCGCGAGCGCCTGACGCGGATCGACCACGGCGTCGCGGTCAAGCGCAGCTCCCTCGACCGGGGCCAGGCCCGCGCCCGCTTCGGGCTGCCGCCCGGCGTGGTGCTGCTCGGTTGCGCGGCGCGGCTGCACCCGCAGAAGCGCCTCGACGTCGCCGTGCGGATGCTGCGCGAGCACCCGACCTGGCACCTCGCGCTGGCCGGCCAGGGCACCGAGGGCGGCCCCCTCGCGGCGCTCGCCCGGGAGTGGGGCTGCACCGACCGCCTGCACCTGCTCGGCGAGCTCGGCCCCGAGGGCGTGGCGGACTTCCTGGCGAGCCTCGACGTCTTCGTGTTCCCCTCGGAGATGGAGACCTTCGGGCTCGCGGCCGTCGAGGCGGCGCAGGCGGGGCTCCCGGTGGTGGCGAACGACCTGCCGGTGCTGCGCGAGGTGCTCGCCGTCGACGGCGAGCCCTGCGCGGTCTTCGCCGATTCGAGCGACCCGGACGCCTTCGAGCAAGCCGTCGCGGGCCTTGTCGACGCGCCCGCGCGGGCGGCGATCCTGGCGGAGCGCGGCCGGCGCCTCGCAGCGCGCTACCCGGTCGACGGCATGGTGAGCGCCTACGACGCGCTGATCCGCGGCCTGGCAGGCGCGGGGAGGGGGTGAGGCGATGGACACCGCCCTCCTCGTCGACCAGTCCCGCCTGCGACGCTGGCATGTCGACCTCGCGGTGCGGCTCTCCGGACGCGGCGCGCCCGCTCTCCTCGCCACGGCGGACGGGGCTCCGCTGCCCTCGTCCGTCGACCTGATCCTCTCCCTGGAGCAGCTCGTCCGCCGCCTGCCGGGCCCGCGTCCGAGCGACCGCGTCGAGCCCCTCGAAACCGCGGCCGACCCCAGGCCGGGCCGCGTGCTCGACCTCAGCGTCGCCGGCAGCGGCGGTCCGGGAGCCCTGCGCCTCCTCTACGACGGGGTGCCGGACGAGGCCGCCCTGTTCGGCGCGCTGCTGGCCGGGCGCACCCCCCTCCTCGAGATCGCCGAGGCCGGCAGCGCCCGCGTCCTCGGGCGGGCGCTGCCCTCCACCGAGACGGCCGAGAGCCTGCACGAGGCCTACGAATCCGTCGTGGCCCGGGCGGCGACGCTGGCGGTCGCGGTCCTGTCGCGTGCCATGGCCGGGCCCGATCCCGGCCCGGTTGCGCCAGCATCGGCCGGCGCGGCGGCGGTGGCCCGCTATGCCGGCCGCAACCTCGCCTACGCGGCCGTGCGCTGGCTCTACCGCCTCTGCACGCGGGCGCCGCACTGGCGGATCGGCTGGCGCTTCGTCGACGGGCCGGACGTGTACGACCGGCAGGGTCTCGGCGGGCCGGCCTGGCGCGACGTGCCGGATCCGGGCCTGCGCTTCCTGGCCGATCCGTTCCCGGCCGTCTGGCGGGGCGAGACCTGGCTGCTCGCCGAGGATTTCGACCACCGCACGCGCAAGGGGATCATCTCGGCGATCCCCTTCGGGCCCAACGGGCCGTCCGGCCCGCCGCGCCCCGTTCTCGAGACGCCCTGGCACCTGTCCTATCCCTTCCTGATCGAGGAGGGCGGCGAGATCTGGATGGTGCCGGAAAGCTCGGCCGACAGCAGCGTGCGGCTCTATCGGGCCGACCCTTTCCCGACCCGCTGGGTGGAGGAGGCGGTGCTCCTCGACGGGATCGAGCTCAGCGACGCCACGATCCACCGCCAGGACGGGCGCTTCTGGATGTTCGGCACCACCCGGGACGGGGGCGGGGCCCCCTCCGACACGCTCTCGCTGTTCATGGCCGACGCGCTCGCGGGCCCCTGGCGGCCGCACCCGGCCAACCCGATCCTGATCGACGCCTCGGCGGCCCGCCCCGCCGGGGGCCTGGTACGGCGCGGCGGCCGTCTCTGGCGGCCCGTGCAGGATTGCCGGGGCGGCTACGGGCGGGCCGTGGGCCTTGCCGAGGTCACCCGGCTCGACGAGGAGGGCTTCAGCCAGATCGTCCGGGCCGTGGTGCGGCCGGGTCCCGAATGGCCGGGACGGCGGCTGCACACCCTCAACCGGGCCGGGCGCCTCGAATGCATCGACGGCTCGGCGGTGTCCTCGCGGGGCCCGATCCCGAGCGGCCGGATCCGCGCCTTCTGAGCGCGGTCCCGGCGATCGGCCGCGGTCGGCGCGGCGCGGGCGTTCCAGCACGAGCGAGGCGGCGCCGAGCGCAATCTCGGTTCGGGTGACCCCGGCTCGGCATGTCCGCGAAAGGACGAATCGGGAGACACGGCCGCCCGAAGCGGAGGGGATGCCTGCGCAAGCCTAGCACTTTCGTGCTAAAGACAACTAAGAAGTATTCTTTTTCCGGGATGCACTTGCCGGTGGGGCGAATTTTGCAGATATGTCTTAAGTTAAGATCAGGAAAGTGCACAGAAGAGGCGCGACGCCGCGATCGAACGGGGGGGCCCTGAGCCGAGGCCGCTCCGCGCGGCGGCGCGGCACCGCGCGGACGATCCGGCGATCACGTCCATCGTCGAGGCTCGGCCGCGAGGCCCGGGAGGGGATTGCCGGCCGGCGCAGGACCGGCGCCCCGTCGTCTCGCCGCGATCGCGGATCGCGGCGGTCCCGCCGGCGGCCCCGAGGCACGCCCCGCGACCGCGGCGAGATCACGGGGCCCGAGATCACGGAGTCCATGCCGGCGGGCAGACCAGAGGTCAGGGAGATGGCACGAATGGCAGCGGGCCCCTCGGCCCTCCCGTGCAGGAACGATGTCGCGATCGTCATCGTCGACGCGCACCCTCTGCTGCGCGAGGGCCTGAAGCACATCCTCAGCGGAGAAGGGTTCCAGGTGATCGCCACCGCGTCCGCCTTCGGAGCGCTCGACATCGCGCGGCCGCGGGCCGGCGGGACCGTGCTGTTCCTGATCGGAATCGACGAGGATCGGGCCGCGACCGTCTGCCACGTGCTGGCGATCCGGAAGAATTTCCCGGGCGCACGAGTCATCCTCCTGGCGGATGGCGGCGACGCCTCGGACGCGCTCCTGGCAATCCGGGCCGGCGCCCACGGCTACCTTCTCAAGACGATCAGCTGCGAGCGGCTCGTCAAGTCCCTCGACGTGATCATGCTGGGCGATACCGTGCTCACCGCGGGAATGCTCGCCGCCGTCCTGCCGCACCCGGAGGACGACGCCGAGGCCGCGGCGGCGCCCGAACCCCGCCCGGACGGGGGTGCGCCGCCGCAATCCGATCCGCTGATGTCGAGCCGCGAGCGGGACGTGCTGCGCTGCCTCGTGGCGGGCGAGTCCAACAAGCTGATCGCCCGCAAGTTCGCGATCACCGAAGCGACCGTGAAGGTCCACATCAAGGCGATCCTCCGGAAGATCCGGGTCAAGAACCGGACGCAGGCGGCGATCTGGGCCATCGACCACGATCTCGCGCCGCCTCGATGGCCGAGGCCGGCTCTGCCGGCGGCCCCGAACGGCCGCTCACGCGCGCGGGCCGCGGCGGGTCCGCCCGCGGACGTGCCCTGACGGTCTCCGCCTCGCTCGGCGGGGCCGCCTCAGGCAATCCGGGCCTCGCTTCGGCGGGGACCGCCGGGCTCGCCCGGGGCGGCCCGTCCGCGCCCGTGCGCAGGCGCTCGACCTGTGGAACAGCCATTCGGGCCCGGGCTGGTCGATGGCCGTGCAGCCGATCTGGCCGAGGACGAGGCCGATCTCCTCCTGCAGCAGCTCGACCGCGCGGCTCACGCCGGCCTGGCCGCCCGCCGCGAGCCCGTAGAGCGCCGCCCGGCCGATGAAGACGAAGCGCGCGCCGAGGCAGAGCGCCGTCACGATGTCGGAGCCGCGCCGGATGCCGCCGTCGAGCAGGATCGCGGCCCGGTCCCCGACCGCGGCCCGCACCTGCGGCAGCACGTAGAGCGGGGCCGGCGCCCGGCCGCCTGGCCCGGGAGGACGGTTCGGCCCGGGTCCCTCCGCATCGGGATCACGGCTTGAGCCGAACCTGTCCTGACGCGACGCGGCGGGATGCGATGACGCATCCCGCCGCCTGACCGACCCTGCGCTCGCGCGCCGCTACACGACGAAGTCCGCGGCACTCAGCGCATGCGTGCCCGCAAGCTTCAGGACCATGTCGCCCGCGGCGCTGAAGTTGCCATCGTGGTTAGCATCGACGAACACGTACGTGTTGCCGCCGAACTGGCTGACCGCGACATCGTGATGTTCCCCCCCCTCCCGGAAGAAGTCCGTCTGCGAAGCGGGGAAGCTGCCGCTGAACGGGTCGGCCGACGCGAGCGTCAGCACGCCGTTGCTCGACAGATCCGTGAAGCCGAACGCCTTGAAGTCGAGCACGTCGTGATGATAGGCGGTGGTACCTCCGGCCATATTGGCGGCGGCCGCGTCCGCCGCCGACGTGAAATTGACGATGGTCTCGACCGTGCCGGCATTCGACGCAGCGAGATGCCCGCTGTGATCGTCCGTCACCTGGGCGTCGGACGCGGCCTTGTAGACGAGGGTGTCGGCCTGCAGACCGGCGCTGGCGGTCGATGCCGGCGTCCCGGGCACCTCGAGCGCCCCCTTCGTCGTCTCGACGAAGGAACCCGTGGCAGCCGTGGCAGCCTGGCCGAGGCCGTCCGCGTCCGCGTCCCCATTGAACGTCGCCGTGGTGGCGTCGCCGGCAAGCTTGTAGGTCAGGATCAACTGATCGGTCGGGCTCGCGCCCGTGGGCGGAGCGCCCTTGGTCGTCTCGGCCACCGTGCCGGCGATCGCCCCGAAGGTCCCGGCGGGATCTCCGTTGAAGGTCGCTAGGTCGACGACGTCGCCCTTGACCTTGTAGGTCAGCACCAGGGCGGTCCCGCTGACGGTCGCCGCGGCAGTGGCGTTTGGATCGGCGTTGACCATAGCCGCCAGATCGGAGGCCACCGCGGCCTTGTTGTTGAGGTCGACGGGATTCGATAGGTACTCGTGAGTCCCGATCGTGAGGGTGACCCGGTCGGAACTGGCGTTCGGCGTTCCCGTGACGTCGCCGAAGGTGAGCGTCTGCACCTCGTAGGCGCCGCCGACGCCGTCGCCGCTGGAACCGGTCGTGACGTCCACGAGGCCCTTGGCCATGGCATCGGCCTCGATCGCCGTCTTCAGGGCGTCGACCACGGCCGCCTTGTCGCCGATATCGACCGGCGCGGTCGTGACGATGACGCCCCCGATCGTGACGCTCACGGTATTGGTTCCGGAATCGGCCGCGCCCGCCAGCGTGTTGCCCGCCAGGGTCAATGTCTGGACTTCCTGGACCGCCGGCGTCGCCGGGGTTGCCGGGATCGTGTGGAGCGCCAGGGTGACCCGGTCGTTGCCGCCCGCCCCGTAGACCGTTCCTCCGTCCGAGGTCGTGATCGTGTCCACCCCGGCCGAGCCGAGATAGGAGACGCCGTGCCCGAGCGAGTAGTCGACGGTCACGTTGCCGGTCGCCTGATGGGCATCGATCGTGGAGAGTTGCGAGGCGGTCACGTCGCCGAGCTGATCGTTGCCGACGGTACCGGTGCCCTTGACCCAGACGCTGGCATTGCCCGAGATCGTCAGCGTCCTCAGATCGTGCGCGATCAGCGTCGTCGTCTCGCTGTACTGGCTCGCGGCGATGCCCGCATCGGGTGACGAGACGTTCGCGTTGACGGTGACGTGCTCGAAGCCGTTGATCGTCACGACGCCGGTGGTGATGGCGCCCTCGATCACGCCGTCATCGTCGCCGTCGACGCTGGTGAGGTTCAGCGTGACGCTGTCGGACAGTCCGGTCTCGTTCTTCAGGGAGATCGACAGGTCCTGGTTCGTGCTCAGGTTCTGGCTCTTGGCGCTGAGGATGTCGAAGGTCACGCTCGTCGAGGGGAGGTTGACGAGGCTGATCGCTCCGGTCTGGGCGCCCTTGATGCCCGCATCGATCTGGAAGTGCTTGAAGTTGTCGACGAGCGAGACGTCGTAGGTGCCGGAGCCGCCCGAGACGTCGAGCGTGTCGTAGGCGGCATATGTCGACGCGTTCGCGGCCGTGAGGTCGGCGCCGCTCTCGATGTTGACGACGTGGCTCGTGGGCGGCGGCGGGCTGTGATTGAGCGTCAAGGCGGTGGCCTGGCTCGTATTGCCGGCCGCATCCGTCAGGGTCGCCGCGACGACGACCGTGTCCGCGCCGGTGAACGCGCCCGCCTTCTCGGTGTAGGTGTCCACGCCGTTCGCGCTGGACTTCGTGAAGTCGGTGGTGAGTTGGGCGGGCGTGAGAGCGCTGCCGTTGACGGTCACGACGATCGCCGCGCCCGCGGGGACCGTGAAGCCGGCGTCGAATCCTCCCGTCCCGACGAGGTGCGAGACGGTCGGTGCGTCCGGCGCCGTCGTATCGATCGGGTCGAGTGCCAGGACGGTTGCCGTGCTCGTCTTGCCGGACGAGTCGGTGACCGTCGCCGAGACCGAGACCGCCTCGCTGCCCGCGAAGGCACCTGCCTTCGCCGTGTAGGTATCGAGGCCGTTCGCGCTGCCCTTGTCGAACTTGGCCCCGAGCGCGGCCGCGTCGAGGACGGTGCCGCCGACCGTCACCGTGACGGCCGCTCCCGTCGTCACGGTGAATCCGGCATCGTAGCCGGACGCTCCGGAGACATGCCCGATCACGGGCGGGGGTGGGACGGGCGTACCGCCGGTGCCGCCACCACCGGTGCCGCCGCCGGTACCGCCACCACCGGTGCCACCGCCGGTGCCGCCGCCGCCGGTGCCACCGCCCGTGCCGCCGCCGCCGGTGCCGCCGCCGGTGCCGCCGCTACCTGTACCGCCCGGCGGCACATTGGAAGGCATCAGCGCGCCGGTGTAGGTCGCGCTGCCGTCACCCGCGTCGGCGAGGAAGTTGTCGACAGCCGCGTCCGACCGTTGAATGAACTCAGGCGATTGCACGAAGCCGAGCAACACATCTCCGCAGGTCCCGTAGCCCGAGCCCGGCGTCTTGACGGCATCGAGCCACCATTGGATTTCCGATGCTGCTCCCTCACGTCCCAGGGCACTCTGGTAGAGGGACGCAATGTATTCGGCTGTCACCACCGCGCCATTGGGGTGTGCGCCGACGAATTCCGGCGAGTTCACGAACGCGTCGGCGACATTCTTGAGCGACATCGATCCATTGGCGACGTGATCAACCCAATAATCGAGGCCGGCCTTGTCCGGCACGCGGCCGAACGAGGCTTGGTAGAACCTGACGATCGGATCCACGAAAGTCTGCGCCTCTGCCGAAGCAATGATGGCGTGCTCGATGTCCGAGAGTGACTTACCGCCGCTGGCTGCCGCGAGCCAGTATTGCAGTCCCGCATCGTCCGGATCGCGCTGCAGGATCAGGCGGTAGAAGTCGGTGATCGCCGTGTAGGGGGCAGCGCTTGTGTCGAGACTCATCGGCAGTTCCTCCAAGACAAGCCCGCCGGTCGATGTATTGCTCGCCAGCAAGAACATTTCAATTTGCCTTTGTTGCAGCAAAACTTCGTCGTGTCGATTAATGTACCAAGCTTAATAAGTATTATTCAGATGCAATACATGGTAACGCGAAAGAGTCGCCTCGAATGAGGTAACCTGCCATGACGTATTAGGCAGTCCGGGCGCCGTCTTCGGGAGTCCGGGGCCGTTCGGGACGACGGATCTTCGTCTCTCGGTGCGGCGCGCCCGCTGGCCGTGCCTGCATGATCGTGCCTGCTTGGCCGTGCCTGCTTGCCCGTCGTCGGAGCCCTGATGCGACGCGGCTTCCCCTGGATTTTGCCGGATGCCGCGATCGCGGCGACCGGGGGCGCTGACGGGCGCGTACGGCAAGTCGCGTCCCGGCAGACCGCTGAGAATCGGGATGACGACACCGGGCGTGGCCGCCCCCCGGCAGCCTGCCCCTCCGTACAAGCGAGACGAACCGACCATAATCCTTTCGGACTATCTATGGCTTCGTGCAATCACCAAGGAGCATGGCGTCGGCATTATATCGTTATGGATATTAACACTCGTGTACTATGCCGTTGATTGACCAATATCTCCATGCCACAGTCCCGGCGGAACTTGCCGAGCAGCGGCGGATTTCATGCGCGCCCAACTGCGGTTCGAGCGGCGAGAAGGGACGACCTCATGAGAGTCTTCGACACCGTTCAGCGCGCCATGCTGCATGCGCCCTCGCTCGGACGCGGCGCCAAGCTGCTGATCCCGCCGAACCTGCGCCGGCCGATCTACGATTTCGTCTTCCAGAGACAGATCGCGACCTCGCCGGATCGGGTTTATCTGAACGAGGTGATCCAGCGCGCCGTCATCCGGTCCGGAGCGCGCCGGGTCCTGAACATCGGCGTCCGCAAGTACACGACGACCTTCACCGACGCCCTGCGCGCGGGCGGCATCGAGGTCTGGACCCTCGACATCGATCCGGCCGTATCGCGCTGGGGCGCGCCCGGCCGCCATATCGTGGCGGATGCGACGCGCCTCGACGAGGTCGAGGCCTGCTACGGATTCGACGGCATCGTCGCCAGCGGCGTCCTGGGCTTCGGCATCGACGCGGAGCCGCAGATCCGCAGGGCCTTCGAGGGCCTCTCGCGGATTCTGGAGCCGGGCGCATTCCTGGTGCTGGGCTGGAACCGGAACCGGGTCGCCGATCCGGCATGGCTCTGGGAGGAGGCCGGCTTCGCATACGATGGACGCTTCCATCTCGGACGCCGCGTCTCCTTCTCGGAGGTGACGCATGTCTACGATTTCCTGGCGAAGGCCGAACCCGGCGCGGCAGCTCAGGCGCCCGAGCCCGGGGCAGCGGCGGGCTGACCCCCCGCCATCTCCGACCGGCGCGCCGATCGGGCGCCGACCCGTCGGCCCGGTCCATCGTCCCCGCCCATCGGCCCCGTCCCTGTGGGAGAGGCGCCCGGCCGGGCCGGGCGCGCATCCTGCTGCCCGCTCCGCGGGCGGCCGTGCGTCTCAGCGCGTGGAGAGGGCGAACAAGGTTCCGGCCGCCTGGTCGGCCAGCCCGTCCTCCGAATGGCCGACGCCCAACGCCTCGACGAAGCGCCAGGCGAAGGGAGCGTCGTGCTGCGCCGCCGCGCGGCGCCCCGCCTCGACGAAGAACCGGCCGCGGGCGAAACGGTTCGAACCCTGGGCATCCGCGCAGGCCTCGTGACCCTCGCTTCCGAAATAATCCCGGGGGCTCGTGTCGCGCTGGCCGACCTGAATGCTGAGCGGGAAGGCGAGGCGGCCCCGGACGGTGCCGGCCTCCACCCCGGTGCCGCGCAGGCCGCAGGGGAAGTCCAGGCCGGGATCGGGCAGGGTGTACCATCCGGCGCTCGCCGCAACCGCGCGGTCGATGCCGGGGGCGCCCGTGAGCAGAACGTAGCGGTGGACGAACTGCGCCCCCGCGGAGAAGCCGTAGAGGGTGTAGCGCGGGGCGGCCGCGCCGGTCGCGGCGCGGACCGCCTCGACCGCCCGGTCGAGCACCGAGAAGGTCCAGGCATCGCGGGGCCGGATGACTCCGCGCGCGTCGAGCACGTTGCCGAGATTGTACCAGGCCGGCCCCGGAAACTGCTGGGCGCTGAATTCGGGCGCGATGACCAGGGCCCCGTAGGCGTCGGCGGCCCGGCGCCAGGCATCGCGCATCAGCGCGCCGCTACGCTCCGCCCCGTGCAGAACCACGAGCAGACGCCCGTCCTCGGGCCTCCAGCCCGGCGGCCGGTGCAGGAAGACGCGCATCTCGCCCGGGCGCACGCCCGCCTCCTCGTGGAAGCGGATCACGGAATCGCCCGGCATTGCCCGCAGGGCCCGTATCGGCTGGGAGACGAGCAGCAGGGTCGCGCCGAGCAGGAGCGCGCCCGGTCCCATGAGGCGCGCGAGAGGCCCCGCACCGCGCGGGACCCGGCGCCGCAGCCCGGCGAGATCAAGCATTCGATCCATCCGCCGGCCCGACGCTGCGCCGGCGCGCGCCGCGCGCCAAGCGCGCCACGAGCGCCACGAGCGCCGTCCGCACCGCCGGGGCGGTCGCCCTGAGGATCGGCGCCGGGATCCGCCTCCTCGCCGCTTGCATGGGCATGGCGTCAGCTCCCGCTATCAGTGAAGCCAGCGACCCAAGCGGTCGCGGGCCGAATCCCATCGCGTATCAACAACTCCAGCAGTATTGTTAAGGCAAGGACAGGTGACAACGGCCGACGCCAAGGCGGATCTGCTCGGGAGAGGTACTCCTTTTTCCGGATTGCCGCCCGGCTGTCCTGAACGTCCGGACCGCTCTCTCCGTCACGATGGGGAGAGTTTCCTTGGGCGCAGTCCCGTGAGCGCGGCCTCCGGGGCGCGGCCTCACCGCGGCTGTCCGGGCGCGTCGCGGCCTGCCGCGTCCCGATGCGAAAGACCCCTGTCCTAGTCCGGATGATCAAGGCGTCGGGAGGCCCCGCTTCGCCCATCCTCGGCAGGACAGCGGAGGCTTGCCGGCGGAGGCTTGCCGGGGCCCCGGATCCGACAGGGTCCGAGCCCGGCGTCCCGGGCCGGATTGGAGGAGTGCCGATGACCGAAACGAATCCGACCACCGCCTCGGCGCTGCGCCGGATCGCGATTCCAGCCGCGAGCATGGCCGTGCTGCTGGCGCTCGCGGCGCAGGCGGGACCTGCCGCGCCCGATCCCGGGCCGGCCGCGACGGCGCGCTCCTGCGCGGCGCCCGGCCGCGGCGCGGTGCCGCCGGGGCGGTTGCAGGCGCTCGCGCGCGGCTTCTCGCTGCCGGGCTGGACCGACCAGTGGCCGCCCCGCGAGCCCGACGTCGCGATGCTTGCCCGCCTGCGGCAGCTCGGCCTCTCCCACGTCCGCCTGCCGGTCACGCTCGAGGCGATCTCGGACGATTTCGGCGGCCCGGCCGTGGCCGCCCGTTCCCTCGGCCAGATCGACGCCGCGCTCGCCACGCTGCTGCGGCTCGGCTACGCGGTCTCCCTCGACATGCACCCGGCGGCGCGGTTCCAGGAGCTGCACAGGCAGGACCCGGATCGGGCGCTCGTCGTGCTCCTCGCGGCCTGGCGGCGGCTCGCCGGGCACTATGCCGGCACCCCGGCCGACCGCGTGTTCTTCGAGGTCCTGAACGAGCCCGTGGTCGAGCGCGAGGTCTGGGCCCGGCAGGGTCCGAAGGTGGTCGCGCAGATCCGGACCATCGCTCCCGGTCATACCCTGATCTACGGGCCGACCTTCTTCCAGCGGCCCGAGGCGCTCGACGCGATCACGCCGCTGGAGGACGAGAACATCATCTACGCGGTGCATTTCTACGATCCCGTGAGCTTCACCCACCAGGGCCAGAGCTGGGAGGCCAATCCGGCACCCGTCAGGCAGCGGATTCCGTTCCCGTCGACGTCCGCGGACCTCGCCTCCGCGGTCGCGAGCCTGCGCCAGAGGGGGCACGCGGCCGCGGCCGACAACCTCGCGGAGGAATATCGCGAGCCGTGGACGCAGGAGCGGATCGACGCGATCCTGGCGGGCGTCGCGGCGTGGTCGGCGCGCAACGACCGTGCGGTGATCGTGAACGAGTTCGGCGTGCTCTCCTTCCGGGCGGCCCCGGAGGCCCGCGCCGCCTGGGTCGCGGCGGTGCGAGGCTCGGCGGAGCGGCACTGCCTGGGCTGGACGCACTGGGAATACGCCGACGGCTTCGGCTTCATCCACCGCGTCGACGGCCGCGAGAGCCTCGACCCCACCCTCGGGCCGGCCCTGACCGGATCTCCCTAGCGCGCTTTCCGCCAAAGTGGCTGCCGGTTCGGCAATCAGAAAGCGCGCCAGATCAATAGTTTGAAGCATTTTCCGCCGGAGCGGCCACCGGTTCGGCGCGAAACGCCGAGCCGTGAAGGATTCGGGTGTTTCCCATGACCTCCGGATCAGGGAGAAAACTCGCGAAAGCCGCTTCATCCGCGCGCATGCCCGGAGACGGGACGGGGCCTTGCGCCTTCGCCGATCCCGGCGGCGGCGCGCAGCCCGCGCTCGGTCGCACCCGCTCGGCTGGCAGGATGGGCCGGGAACCGAACGCCTGAACCGGCGCTCGCGGCCTGGGATCCGCCCCGGCCCCGAGCCCGGACCGGCTTCCCGGGCCTATCCGCGCCCGTTCCGCGCGCGCATCGCCGGATCGGCGACGTCGCTGAGGACGAGACCCGTCACCCGGTCCTCGTTGCCGCGGATCGTGCGGATCATCTCCCGCACCTCCTCGGCGCGCAGGCGGCCGGCCGCACCGACGAGCACGAGGTCGTCGAGGGCGTCGATGGCGTGATGCGCGTCCCCGGCCTGCAACCGGTGCGGCATGGCCACGACGACGAGCGCGTAGGCGTGGCGGGCTTCCGAGATCACGTAGGACACCCAATCCGGGCAGATCACGGGATGGCCCGCCTCCGTGCGGAACAACGACCGACTCGGCAGGAAGGCCATGTCGGTCGCCTCGTCCCGGTAGAGCGCCCCCTCGATCGAGCAGCGCACCGCCGCGACCCCGACGCCGCCGGCCTCGGCTTCCGGGGCGAGCAGGCCCGTCAGGGTCGCCTCCCGCCCGTCGGCGTCGACGAGCAGCGTCCGGCGGCCGAGCGCGGCCGCCAGGAAAGCGAGGTTGGCCGCCAGGACAGCATGGTCGGAACCGTCCGCGACCGGCGCAAACCCGATCACGACGGCGCCGTTCACCCGAGGCCGGGTCTCGAGCCGGGCCAGCAGGAGCCCGATCGCGCGCGAGAAGCCCGATCCGGGGTCGCTCACGGCCAACCGCAGCACGTCGGGCTCCGGTCCCGCCGCGCAGAGGCGGGACGCCGGGTCCCGGCCGACCGGCGCGCGGCCGCGGCGGCCCAAGGCCGGGATCGCCGGCAGGACCGCGAGGCAGGGCAGGCCCGCGAGCTTCTCGAACTGGTCCGGCGTGTGGATCGCCTGGGCGAGCTTCTCCCGCGTGCCCGCCACCGTCAGCCCGAGCACGAGGCCTCCGATGGCGGCGAAGGCCAGGAGCGCGGAAGCCGGCGGACCGGCGCGACGGGAGGGCGGCGTCGCCTCGGTGAGGATGCGCATGTCGGACAGAGGGAAGGAGAGCTGCTGCGCGGTCTCCGCGTAGCGATGCACGAAGCCCTGGTACAGCGCCTGCTGGTTGTCGGAGGCGCTGATCAGCTCGCGCAGCGTGAAGGCGCGCTGGCGCGCATCCGTCGTCGCGGTATTGCCGCTCTTGAATTCCTGCAGGCGCGCATCCGCCTCCAGGGCGCCCCGCCGCAGGGCTTCGATGCGCTCCTCCAGCCACGCGATCGCCTCGCGAGTCATACGGGTCGCAGCCGCGGCCTCGGCGTCGCGGTAGCTGCGCACGTGGGCGTTGGCGATCTCGGCGGCTTTTTCCTTGCGCTCGGAGGTGAAGGTCACCTCGATCACCTGGGACTGGCCCATGCGCTGCACCACCATGGCCTCCCGCACGCGCTCGACGGCGGCGCGCGCGCGCGCGGGCTCGTCGTTCGTCAGCAGCCGCGGACAGACGGCGCTCAGCAGCGAGGGGCACAGGCGGGCGACCACCGCCCGCAGGTCCTGGGAGCCGTTGAACTCCGGGTCGTCGGCGAGGCGGAGCATCGCCACCGTGCGCTCGATCGTGACGGTGGATTGCAGGACCACGACTTGGCTCTCGACGAAGCCGGCGGTGGTGCTGTTGTTCGGGATCGCGCCCTGGTCCTGGACCGCCCGCGGCTTGCGCACGTCGAGCAGCATGGTGGTACGGGCAGTGTAGCGGGGCGGCACGAGCGTCAGCCCGGCGACGCCGAGGAGCGTGGCCAGGACGGTGAAGAGCGCGCAGATGCGGGCGTTGCGCCGCAGGAAGGCGAGGATGCCGGCAAAGTCGACGACCTCGGCCTCCGGCGCGTCCGGCACCGTCCAGCCGGCACCGACACCAAACTTATCGCGGAGCTGCAACATCAGACTGGATCCCCATCCAAAGCGGACCGGCGCGTCACTGCATCGCCTGGTTGAAAACGGCGTCTCCGCGAAGCGCCACGAAGACGGTGTCGCCCGGCGACAGCTCGGTGTCCTCGTTGCCGGGAACGGCGTGCTTGGAGCCGGACCGATAGACGAGGAATTCGGGGCGGGCGCCGGTGCCTCGGATGAGCTGGGACTGCATGGTGCTGGAGTAGAGCAGCTTCTCGCCGACCGCGCGCAGGCGCGCCGTGAGCTGGGCCACCCGCACGTTGGTGTCCTGCTGCTCACGCAGCAGGTCGAGGCGGCGCTGGTCGTTCAGACGCGTGAGCTGCCGGCTGTAATCGTTGCGCTGCCGCTCGATGTTGGTGATCTCGACGATGGTCTGGAGGAGTTGCGTCGAGGACAGCAGCACCGCCCGGCGCGATTCCGTGATGCGCACGTTGGCCGTGATGCCGCGCTGGAACAACTCGCGGATCTTCTCGAAATCGGCCACGTCGGCCTGGTTGCCCTCCTCATCCTTCTTGCGCTTCTCGGCGAGGACCGCGAGCTGCGCCGTCGAGGTCTGGATCGCGTCCTGGAGGTGCTTGCGCTCGCGCTCGAGATCGCCGTTGCGGGTCTTGAGCTGGTTGTCCTCGGCCGTGATCAGGCGCTTCATCAGTTCCGGGGCGACGGGAAGCTTGAGCTCCGCCGGGTCCGTCTCGATCTTCTCGCCGAGCTCCGAGCGCACGCGCCAGATCCGGGCCTGCTCGCGGGCGTAATCCGCCCAGAGGCTCTCGTACTCCGCCCGGAGATCGGCCGATTCGAGGACCGGATTGTTCATGCGGAAGCGGAGCACGTCGAAGCCGCCCGCCACCGCGACCGCCTGGCGGACGGTCATGCCGGCCCGAAAGGGCTGCTCGCCCGGCCGGGCCACGTCGCCGCTGAGATAGACTTGGCGGTACTCGACCACCGAGACCGAGACCTCCTCCGGCTGGATCACGTGCGTGACCTCGCGGCCGTCATTGGTGCGCTGCTGGTAGACCTTCGAACCGAGCTGGTTGAGGAGCCGCGTCCGCAGATCGCCGATCTCATGCCCGCCCGCCGCGATCTGGCCGACGAGCGGGAACGCGACGTCGCCGTCGACCCCGATGGTTGAGCGCTGGCGCAGCTCCGGCACGCCTGCAACCACGAGTTCGAGGACATCGCCGGATTGCAGCAGGTATGCGGCCCGCGCCGGCCCGATCGGAGCGAGAAGTGCGACGCAAATCGCGAGGAGGCCGACCGGCGGAAGCAGACGGGACCTACGACCGTTCCTCATGCATCGACCCCACATCCGCGGACCACGCGAGAAGCCGTCGCGCGATCGGAACTCGAAGGTTCGGCGCGAACGTTCTGATGCGGACGATCTAAGCAGATGTACGATCGATGATCATCGGCGCTTAGCAATTAAGGCACGATAAAAAAGTATTACGACCATGAGATGGCTGTCGTGCTCGACCGATCATCGATCTGCATCTGTACCGCTTCGGCGCGCCCGACGCCTCGTCACCCGCCCGGCACGCGCCGCGACGAGGCCGCAACCGCCCCGACGCCGCCGGGGCGGCGGGATCGCCCCCTCGCGGCCCGGGGCGAGGCCATCCCCCTTTCGGGGTAGCCCTTGGTCGGTAGGCGCGACGGGGCGGGCGACCGTGCCGCCAGCGGGGGCAGCCTCGGCCTGATGCCGCCGCTCCGAGTGCCGAAGCGGCGCGCCTCGCTCAGCGGGCGCGCCCGCCCGCGGTCTCGCGCGCGGCGGCGGGCCCGGCAGGGACCGCCACGGGCGGCGCGCAGCCGACGAGCGAGAGCGTGTTGCGGGAGGGCGCGCCGACGCCCTGGCGCGGCAGGTCCGGCTGCCACAGCCATTCGGGTCCGAGCTGGTCGATGGCCGTGCAGCCGATCTGGCCGAGGACGAGGTCGATCTCCTCCTGCAGCAGCTCGACCGCGCGGCTCACGCCAGCCTGGCCGCCCGCCGCGAGCCCGTAGAGCGCCGCCCGGCCGATGAAGACGAAGCGCGCCCCGAGGCAGAGCGCCGTCACGATGTCGGAGCCGCGCCGGATGCCGCCGTCGAGCAGGATCGCGGCCCGGTCCCCGACCGCGGCCCGCACCTGCGGCAGCACGTCGAGCGGGGCCGGCGCCCGCTCGAGCTGGCGCCCGCCGTGGTTCGACACCACGATGCCGTCGGCGCCAAGCTCGACCGCCTGCAGGGCATCGCTCGGGCTGACGAGCCCCTTCACCACCAGGCTGCGCGGCCACAGCCGGCGATAGCGCTCGAGATCGGACCAGGTCTGCTTCGCCCGCACCGGCGTGTATTCGCGCCCGAACAACAGGTGCAGCTCGCGCCGGCTCGCCCCGGCCCGCGCGTAGGGCGCCAGATCCTGCAGCCTCGGATCGGCGCGCAGGTAATCCAGGATCCAGCGCGGATGGCGCAACGCTTCGAGCACCACCCCGGGATTGGGCCGGCCGGACCGGCGGTTGCGCAGGCTGCGCAGGCGCAGGCCCTCCACCGGCAGGTCGGCCGTGACCACCAGCGTGGTGGCGCCCGCATCCCGCGCGCGCCGGATCAGGTCGTCGACGATCGCCTGATCGGCCGTCGGGTAGGGCTGGTACCACATCCGGCCGCCGGCCGCCGCCGCAACCTCCTCCATCGGCGTGGTCGACAGGCCCGACAGGACGTAGGGGATGCCGGCCCGCGCGGCCGCCTGCGCCATCAGGCGCTCGCCGCCCGGCCGGATCAGGCCCTGCATGCCCGTCGGCGTGAACCCGAACGGGCTGGCATGGGACTGCCCGAACAGGGTGGTGGACTGCTCGCGCCGCGACACGTCGCGCAGATAGCGGGGCAGGAAGCGATGGCGCTGGAAGCTCTCCAGATTGCCCCGCGTCGCGGCCTCGTCCCCCGCCCCCTCCTCGATCCAATCGAACACGATCTTCGGCAGGTGGCGCCTCGCCATCCCGCGCAAGTCCTCTATCTCGATGACCTGCGAGAGTTTCATGACCCGCCGCCCCCGTCGCGATGCCGGCCGGGCGGGCTGCCCGGCCATCACGGTTCATCGTGCGGGCTTCATCCGCGATCGCAACGGATCATCGGCGGGGCACCCCGGCTCAAACGGTGTAGCTCGCGGCCTCGGCCGGCTTCGAATCCGGGGCTGACCGGCCCCGGCCGGCGCCCCCTGCCGCGGGGCCGTCGCGAACCCATCGTTCGGACTACCACCGATGGCCGCTCGCCCGCGCGCCGCGCCTCTGCTTGTACTGGAGCGGACCCTGCACGGGGCAGGACGGGACCAGCGCATGCGGATGCGTCACGCACTCCTCCCACGACCGGGCGCCGGATCGCCGATGGCCGGCGTGGCCACGGGGATCCTGTTCCTCGGCCTCTGCCCGGCGATCCTGCTGACCTACGGCGCGCCCGCGCTCGTCCTGCCGGCCCTGTTCTCGGTGTTCTTCCTGCTGACCTTCCGGACCGCCGTGCCGGCCTTCCTGATGCTGGCCCTGATCTTCCAGAACGTCGCCATCGCGCTCTGGGTCAGGGAGGATTCCTCGGTCGCCGAGGTCAACACCGCCCGGGCGCTCAGCTTCCTGATCACCGCGTCGATCTTCGCGGCCGTCTCGCTCGAATGCCTCGCCACCGGGCGGACCTTCCCGCGTGCCGACCGGCGGCTGATCCGGCTCGGCGCGCTCGCGCTCGCGCTCATCGGCGCCCACACCGCCCTCGGTGTCGCGGTGGCGGGGCCTGGCGGCGCGCTCGCCTACGCGCGCAACATGACCCTCGTGCCCGTCAGCCTCATTCTCGGGCTGGCGTTCGGGCGCGTCTGCGGGCGGGAACCGCTGCGCTGGTTCGGCGTGGCCTTCGCGGCCATCCTCGTCTTCGGCTACGCCGAGATGCTGTTCAGGGAATCGTTCTACGACCTTATCGGCTTCGACCAGTATCTCCTGCGCATCACCGAGCGCGCCTCCGACATCCAGTTCCGGCTGTTCCTCGGCTTCGCGCAATGGCTTCAGGCGCAGCAGACGACGCTCTTCAACGATCCGAACCTCGCCGAGAGCGGCCTCACCGGTGTGCGGCTCGTCGGTCCGACCGGGCACCCGATCAGCTTCGGCTATGCCGTCGTCGTCGCCTCGCTGCCGCTGCTGGCCCGGGCTCCGATAACGATCCTTCTGCTCCAGGTGCCGCTGCATTACGGCATCAATTCCAAGGGCGCCTTCCTGCTGCTGCTGATCTGCGCCGCGGTCCGGCTCGCGCCGCGCAGCCTCACGGGCCAGGGGCCGGCCCTGAGGATGCTCGGGCTCGGGGTGCTGTGGGGCCTCGTCAGCCTCGTGGCGATCCTGCTCGGCCTGCGGCACGGCGACTTCCACGTGCTCGGCCTGATCGGCGGGTTCAAGGCCTTCCTGGCCAACCCCCTGGGGCACGGCGTCGGCACGGGCGGCAACCTGACGGAGGCCGGCATCAACGGGCAGATCGATTTCATCGAGGCCCAGCAGGCCGGCCTGACCCGCGGCATCGAGAGCGCCATCGGCGTGATGGTCGATCAGCTCGGCATCGCCTGCCTGCCATACCTGCTGCTCGTCTGGGCGGTGTTCCGACGCCTCGCCTCGCGCCGCGACGGCCTCAGCCTCGTGCTCGCTTGCGCGACGCTCGGCCTCCTCGCGAACGGACTGATGCAGGAGGAGGCGCTGTTCTCACCCTCGAGCGCCGGATTGCTGTTCCTGCTGGTGGGACTCGTCTTCGCCCAACCCAGCCCATGGCCCGAACGCGGAGAGGCGGCCCGCGCCGATCGCGCGGGCCGCCTCCGTCCCGGGTATCGGCTCCCTCGACCGGGAGCCGACCCGCCGTTCCCGACCGGTCCGGACGCACCGCCGCCTGCGCGGCGGTGCGTCCGGACCGGGACGCCTCAGTGATGCCCGGCGTAGTGCGCCGCGGACGCATCCGCGTAATGGTCGGACCAATGCGCCGCGCCCTGATCCAGGACGGCCTCCGAGCCGGTCTCCGCGACCGAAGCCCGGCTGCAGCCGGCCTGGGCGGTCGCGCCCTGGAACAGGTCGTGCCAGTCGCCGGCGCCGCTCCCCGCATCGGCTGAGCCCGTGTTGAGGGACTGGCCGAAATGGAAGGCATCCTGGTGGCCCCCGCTGTGGCCCCAACCGTGATGCGACTGGCCGGACGCGCCGTCCTGGGATCCGGCCGAGGCGGTGTCGGTCGGGACGGCCGGGCTCGCCGGGTTCGCCGGCTGGGCCGAGCCCGTGTCGGCGGTCCCGCTCGGCTGCGTTGCGCCCGCCGTCTCGGTCGGCGCCGCGGGGGTGGCCGAATGCGTCGGCGTCGTGGTGCCGGCGGAATCGGTCGGGTGGGACGCGACCGGAGTCTGCGAAGCGGGATCGGCCGCGGTGCCCGAGTTCGTTGTCCCGGAGCCCGCCGTGCCGGAGGCGGCCTCGTTCGTCGGAGCCGTGACGACGGGGGTCGCGGTCGCGGCATCACCCGTCGACGGAGCACCGGCGCCGGTCTCGGTGCCGGGCGCCGCGGTATCGGCGGGCGCCGTGACGGCGGCGGAACCGGTGCCGGCGGTGGCAGCGCCCGGCCCCTCGGCGTAGGCCCGCACGTAGTCGACGTGCATCGTCGAATCGCCCGAACCGCCGTCGTCGTTGCCGTAGAGGTTCAGCAGCATGTACATCGGGCTGTGCATGTCGGCGGGCGTGTCAGCCTGGAAGACCTGCTTTCCATCGACGTACCAGGTCGTCTTGTCCGCTTCCCAGTCCACCCCGTAGGTGTGATAGGCGGAGCCGATGTCCGGGATGTTGGACCAGCTGCTCTCGGCCGAATGACCACCGACGCCCGAATGCGTCGTGTAGATGCCGCCCCAGTTCGCCTGCTCGAGGATATCGAGTTCCGGAGGCCAGGACCCGTCCTGGTTGAGCAGCCAGAACGCGCCACCGCCGACACCATCGCCCTGGCCGCCATCGGCCACCGTGCCCGTTGTCGGCATCTCGGCGCGCATCTCGAAGTAGCCGTACTGCTGCGAGAAAGTACCCTGCGTGTCGAGATGGCCCGAGGTCACCGGCTTGCCATTGGAATCGTGGTCATAGGCGGTCAGGTTCAGGACGCCGTTATTGACCGACCACGGCGTCATGCCGGTGTTGTTGCTGTCTGCGTCGACAAACCACGTCTGCTCCGCCGCATAGCCACCTGGGGAGTAGGTATTGGTGGTATTCCAAGTTCCCGAGCCCGAATGGTCGTGACGCATGTCCAGGCTATTGAACTCATCGCTGAACGTGAGATGCGCCGTAGCGGCGAGATTATTCGGGTCGATAGCCAATATTTCAGTCCTTTTTCTTGAAATATCCGGGACGCTGTGACGGCCGCGGTTGTAAGTCGAAAAAGGGCCAAAATGCGGCAAAATGGACAATTGCTTAACATTTGGCGCATCCAAATCTTAGTATCAATTACTACATTTGTGCCGTATATTGGTTTATTCTCTTAGGTTTAATGTCTTTACTCCGATTTTTCTGCCGGCACTTTCAACGACTTGTGCCGTACGGCAGCGCACCGAGCGGGCCCGCCGGATGCGGCCCGAGCGGAGCCGTTGCCCGGCGATCTGGCAGGCCGGATTCCGGCGCGGCGACGGTGCGCCGAGGCGCTGACGCGTCGCTGATTCGCGCGCAGCACCGAATCGGGGAGGCAGGAAAGGGTGGCGGGAATTCAGAAATCCGCGTGGAGGCGGGTGCCGAAGAAATGGGCCGGGCCGCGGTCGCGGTTGTAGCCGGGATTGGCGACGAACTGATAATCGAGCGAGACCGTGAGCGCCTTGGTGAGGCCCAGCGCGTAGTAGGCCTCGACGGCGCGCTCGGGGGCGTAGGTCAGGCGCCCGTCGCCGATCAGGAGGCCGAGGCCCCCGTCGGCGAAGTAGGTCCGATGCGCCGGCGAGAGGCCGTTCACGGTGGCGCCGAGACCGATCGTATCGGCCGGCCGGTCCCAGGCCGTGCCCTTCAGCGAGAGGCCGCCCGATACGCTCCGATCGACATCGGTGAAGGACAGGTTCTCGTTGCGCCCGTCCGCGTAGCTCGCCCGCGCGAAGACGCCGAGATCGGCGGTGAGCGCCTGTTCGAGGTTCAGGTAGACGCCGCTCTTGCGGCGCGGGCGCCGGGTCGCGGCGGCGGCGTCGTTGACGTCGCCGAACAGCCCGGCCTGGGTCAGCGCCACGACCTCGCGGTAGTTGGCAGAATTGCCGAGGTTGCTGAACAGGCCGAGGCGGATCTTGCCGGGCTGGTCGAGCCCCGGCAGCACGTGCCGCTCCTCGAACTCGATCGTGGCGCCGGCCCGGCGGAATAGGCGCGGATCGAGCACGTCGCTCGACGGTTCCTTGGGCACCTGCGTGTAGGCCGCCCGGATCGCAAACTCCTTCCGGTTGTACTCGACCATCAGCCCTTGCGTGAAGCCGGGCAGGTTCGCCGGGAAGTCCCAGGCGGTCGAGGCCCAGAGGGACCAATTCATGAAATCGACGCGCGGGTCGTGCGCGTAGACGTTGCCGTCGAAGTAGTCGCCGAGCGCGAACTTGCCGGCCACCACCGTGATCCGCTCGACGTCGCGGCGGGTCGCGACCTGGTTCGGGCCGTCCGGCACATCCTCGGTCTCGCCGCCGAGGCCGAAGGTCTGGCGCAGGAAGTAGCGGTTCGAGCGCAGCTTCGGGAAGGGCGCGCCGGCCTTCTGGGCCTCGCCGTTGACGAAGCCGGCGACGCCGAGCGTGCGCGAGAGACCGAAGCCCTGCGAGAATTCCGGATTGTAGTAGAGCTCGGTCCCCTCCCAGAGCTTGAGGCCGAGGAAGGCGGTCGCGGTGGTGGTCGCCTGCGCCTGATGCGGCACGAGGCTGTTCTCGCCGCGATAGGGCGAGCGGAACCCGGTCACGCCCTGGTTCACGAAGGTCGTCTGGCCGTGCAGCGAGACCCGGTCGCTCGTCGCTGCGGCGGGGTCGTGGGGCGCCGCCTCGTCAGGCTCGGGCGGCAGGGTGAGGCCGCCTGGATACCAGGACAGGCGTGCCAGCATCTGGTGCGAGGTGAAGCCGACCCGTGTCGAGACGGGGCCGCCATCGGGCCCCGGCACGGTGCCGAGGCCGAATCGGGCGCTGCGCCCGAGATCGAGGTAGCGGTAGTCGAGGCCGAGGGCGAGTTCCTCGGTAACGGCGTACTGCACGCCCGCCCCGAGGGTGAAGCCGAGCCGCGACAGGTCGCGGCGGGCCGTGGCGGCGCCCCCGCCCGCCAGGTCCGGATAGCTCGCGAGCAGGCGCGTCTCGGCGCCCGCGAGACCGAAGGTCGCGTAGACGAGAGAGCGCTCGAAGCTGAAGCCGAGGCGGGCCCGGAGCGTGCCGTAGATGTCGGTCTTGGCACGGATCAGGCTGAAGGCGGGATCGGCCGCCTCGTAGCCGAAGCCCGGTGCGGGCGAGGCCACCGGGCGCTTCAGGTTCGCGCCCGCGATGCCGACCTCGATCCCGTAGAGCCAGGGACCCGTCTGCCAGCTGTAGCCGCCGAGAAGGCCGCCGACCGCCGTCGTGGCATCGCGCCCCCGGTCAGAGCGGCCGGTGGCGTCGCCCGTCCGGAACGCCGGCACGGTGCGCCCGCCGATCGTGGTCGGACCGAAATCGAGCGCCCCGAAGGACGCGCCCGCGCTGCCCTCGAGGCCGACATAGCCGCCCGACCAGTCGATGTAGGACGGCGCCGGGGCAGGCCGGGGCGCGGCGAGATCGGCGGCACCCGCGCCGAGAGGCGCGAGGCAGGTCGCGGCGAGCGCCGAGGCCAGCAGCCTCCTGCGGCCGCTCCACCCGCCCCGATTCGCGTCCTGCCCGTCCAAGCCTGCCCCCTGCCACGATGCCGGCACGGAATATAGCAAGTGCTATAACGTGGACAACCGGCTGCATCGATGCCACCGCGCTCCCGCTGCGGGCGTTGCAAAAATGACCCGATCCTGCTTGCGTGACGGGCCGATGACGAGGTGCCGGGCGAGGCGGGCAGCCAGGGGCACGCGGGTGCGACGCCGCCCCGGCGTGGCCGGGGTGCATCATGGCGTCCCGAGCATCAGGGTCGGCGGGGAGCCTGCGCCGGGCCGGTCGCGACGGGGCGGCTCTCGTCGGCGCCCCATTCCGACCACGAGCCATCGTAGAGGGAGCGGGCCGGGCGGCCGAGCGTCTCCAGGGCCAGAGACACGATCGCGGCGGTGACGCCGGAGCCGCAGGTCGTGATCACGGGCCGGTCGAGATCGACGCCGTTCCCGGCGAAGACCGCCCGCAGGGCCGCCGGGTCCTTGAGGCGGCCGTCGTCCTGCAGCGCGGCGTAGTGCAGGTTCAGCGCGCCCGGCATGTGACCCGGGCGGACGCCGGGGCGCGGCTCCGGCTCCTCGCCGCGAAAGCGCGTGCCCGAGCGGGCATCGACGACCTGGACGCTGCCGCCGTCGAGCGCCCGCGCAACGTCGCCCGAATCCGCCACCGCGCCGTTGTCGAGGCGGGCCGTGAAATGGCGCCGGTCGCGCGGATGGGGCTCGCCGTCCTCGGTGGCGTAGCCGGCCGCCACCCAGGCGGGCAGGCCGCCGTCGAGCACGGCGACGTCGCGCACCCCGAAGGTGCGCAGCATCCACCAGACCCGGGGCGCCGAGAACAGGCCCATCCCGTCATAGACCACGACGTGCATCCCGTCCCCGATGCCGAGGCTGCGCATCCGCGAGGCGAAAACCTCGGGCCGCGGCAGCATGTGGGGCAGGCCGGATCCCTCGTCGCTCACGGCGTCGATGTCGAAGCGGATCGCGCCCGGGATGTGGGCGGCGCGGTACTCGGCCTGCGCGTCGCGGCCCGCGGCCGGCAGGTACCAGGAGGCGTCGAGCACGACGATGTCGGGCGCGGAGAGGCGCTCGTGGAGCCAGGCGGGCGTGACGAGGGGCGATGTCGCCATGGGGGGATCTGTCCTTGGGTCTGGCCTGCGGCGTCGGGCCGGCACTCAACCACATCCGGCGTGCGCTTGCACGGGGGCGGGCGTCACGCCCCGTAATAGCTCCGGTACCACGCCACGAAGGCCGGGATGCCGACCTCGATCGGGGTGCCCGGCACCGTGCCGATCAGCGCCTGCAGGAGTTCAGTGCTCGCGTGCGTGCGGGCGACGTCGCCCGGGGGCAGGGGTTTCGCCACGCGCTCGGCCCGCCGCCCCAGCGCCCGCTCCAGCGCGTCGATCATGCGGTCGAGCCGAACCGGGCGCCCGCCCCCGATATTGACGAGGCGGTAGGGGGCACTCCCGCTCAGCGTGTCGAAGGCGCCGACCGGCCCGCCCGTGCCGGGAGCGGGCGGGGGCGCGTCGGCGAGCCGCCGGATCGCCTCGACGAGGTCGTCGATATAGGTGAAGTCGCGCTCGGCCGAGCCGCCGGAAAAGACCTCGATCGGCTCGCCCGCCAGGATCCGGGCGGTGAACAGGAACAGGGCCATGTCGGGCCGTCCCCAGGGCCCGTAGACCGTGAAGAACCGGAAGGCGGTCGTCGGGATGACGTGGAGATGGCTGTAGGCATGGGCCATCGCCTCCATGGCGAGCTTCGAGGCGGCGTAGAAGGTCAGCGGGCTCACGGCCCGGTCGGTCTCCCGGAAGGGCAGGGCGGCATTGCCGCCGTAGGCCGAGCTCGTGGAGGCGAGCAGGAGGTGGCGCACCGGATGGGCGCGGACCGCCTCCAGGAGATTGAAGCTGCCGATCAGGTTCGCGTCGAGATAGGCTTGCGGATTCTCCAGGCTGTAGCGGACACCGGCCTGGGCGGCGAGGTGGACGACGATCTCCGGGCGCGCGCGGCCCAGGAGGCCGTGCAGGAGGCCGGGATCCTCGAGGCGCCCCTCGACGGGCTCGAAGCCCGGATGCCGCGCGAGGTCGGCGTGGCGAGCGCGCTTCAGGGCGACGTCGTAGTAATCCGAGAACCCGTCGAGTCCTGTCACCGCATGGCCTTCGGCGAGGAGGCGCCGGCTCACATGGTAGCCGATGAATCCGGCCGAGCCGGTGACGAGAACGCGCATCGGGATCTTCCTCTCAAGCCCGCCCGCGCGGCACTACACGCCGGCGGCGTCGGGCTCAAGGAAGGCGCCTCGCGCCGCCTCGGAGGATGGCTGCCCGGCCGCCCGGAAGCGTCCAAAGACCGCATCTCGGCCGCGCCGGGCGCATCGGCGCACGCGATCGACACCCGCGGAGTGAACCGTCCCCGCGCCAGACTACGCAGGAAAGATCTCGTATGTCCGAGCCAGGGCGCGGGAAGGCAGCGGCCCGAGGCTTCATTGCTCGCATTCCTGGTAAAAGCCGGCCGGGCCTGAGCAGCTTGTGCGCTTCATCCTGAAAAGGCTCAGTCGCGCCGGAGCCACCTGCCGAAAATGTCTGTGTGCGGTTGCGTCATGTGCATGCGGGACTTGTTTCGCGGAGTAAGAACCCCAGTTATAACAGCACGATGACGCTGTTGCGCCCCGCTCCCTTGGGGCCGCACGGGGTTCATCCCCCGAGACCGCCGTCGGCGCGGGTTCGGAGGACGCATCCGGTGGACGCAGCACGCGCAAGATCACAATGCCAGCCGGGCTTCAGCCCACGCATCCTGAACCGTTCACGAGCCCGTCCGCCACATGAATCAACTTGTTCGCATGTCCCAGATCGGCGACGCTGAGCAGATTGCCGAGCCGTCCGCCGAGCTGCGCGTTCCTTTCGCCCAGTCGGGCGCTTTCGTCTGCAAGTTCATCATCGGCGAGCCGAACGACCGCGCCGTCTGCTGCGGCGCGCCGGTGGCCGACGGCAAGAGTTGGTGCGCGTTCCACCGCCGCATCGTCTTCGAGCCGACCCGTCCCGGCCGGATTCGCTGAGCCCGGACTGCGCCGGGTCTCGGAGCGCGGGGTTTCGTCGGCGGCCCGTGATGGCGATTTGCCTCGCCGGCCCGAATCGAGGCCGATTCCGGCGGGATGCGGCGGGCCTTCCCGTCCGCGAACGGAGTGCGGCCGCGCAGCGTCGTCCGGCCCGGGCCCGCCCCTCACTCCGGCTCGACTGCCTCCACGAGATCGCTCAGCCAGCCCCGCGCCCTGTCAATCTCGTCCCAGGGCACGTCGCCGAGCGGGAAGTGGCCGGCCAGCACCACGCTGATCACCCCGTTGAGGTGCACGAGGCGCTCGCGGGTGCAGACCTGGCGCCGGTGCCCATCGATCAACGCGTCGCGGAAGGCCGCGAGGCACATCGTGGCCCGGCTGAAGGCGTGATCGTCCTTCCTGGGGCGCTGGCTCAGGACGCGGTCGAGGGCGGCGAGCGCCTTCCGGCCGGGGCGCTCGACCCGCCGATCCGCGTCGCGATCAGGGGCTGCCCCGCCCGGCGCGTCAGCGGGCATGGCGGGCCTCCCGCTTGAGCTGCGTGAGACGGCCCGCCCGCAGGTTCACGGTGAGCGCCTTGGTCGTGTGAATACTGGTATTGGCATCCCCCGTGATCGCGAGCAGCACATTCGCCACAGCGCCGCGGGCATAGCCCTCGCGCCCGTAGACCCAGGGCATGCCGATCTGGTGCACGGTGCGCCCGTCGATCGTGAAGGGCCTCACCCGCTCCGTCACCATCGCCTTCACCTCGATCTCGCCGCGCAAGCTCGACAGCACCGTCCAGCCGAGATGCCGGATGCCGAGCTCCTCGGCGAGTTCCGGCGAGACCTCCACGAACGCCTCCGGCTGCAGCTCGGCGGTGTGGGGCATCACGCGCGTCGGCACGCCGCCGCAATGGAGCTCGGTGAGGCGGAACGTCGTGAAGACATAGGGAAAGCGCGGGTCCTCGGGCGCGTGGAGCTCGTTGCCGGGCCGGCCCCAGAGCTTCGCCGCCGGGTTGAACTGCTGCCCGTAGAGCGGGTTCCTGACGGGGCTCTCGATCGGTTCGTAATGGGTCGGAAGCGGTCCGTCGCGCAGGCCGGTCGGCACGAAGATCTGGCTCTTGCCGTCGGCCTCCATGATGAAGGGGTCGTTGCCCCCGAGCGCATCCATGCCGTGCGGGCGCTTCGACCAGTCGGGCCGGTAATCGGGCCGCTTGTCCTCGACGAAGTCGGGCACGTCGAGGCCGGTCCATTTCCCCTGCCCCTCATCCCACCAGATCATCTTCTTGGCGTCCGACCAGGGCTTGCCCTCGGGATCCGCCGAAGCGCGGTTGTAGAGCGTGCGGCGGTTCGAGGGCCATGCGAAGGCCCAGCCGAGATGCGAGCCCGGCCCGTCCGGCCCGTCGGGCTTTCGCGAGCGGGCGAGGTTGTGGCCCTCCTTCGGCATGACGCCGCAATACATCCAGCCGCCGCAGGCGGTGGACCCATCGTCCTTCAGGTCCTTGTAGGTGGCCACAGGCTCGCCGTCAGCGATCCGGTAGCCGTTGATCTCGGCGAGCACCGCCTCCGCGTTCGGCTCCTCGATCGCGCCCTCGACCGGATAGTCCCAGGTCAGCGCCTGGATGGCGCCGTCACGGGTCTCCCGGCTGCCGGCATAGAGTTCCTTCAGGCGTCGCCCGAGATGGTAGATGAACCACAGGTCCGAGCGGCTGTCGCCCGGCGCCTCGCAGACCTTGTCGTGCCACTGCACGAGGCGGCTCGTGTTCGTGACCGAGCCCTCCTTCTCGCCGGGCATCGCGGCGGGCAGGAAGAACACCTCCGTGTCGATCGCCTCGGGCGCGACCTCGCCGCGCTCGACGAGGCGGCCCTTCTGCCAGAAGTTCGCCGTCTCGGTCATCGCGAAGTCGCGCACCACGAGCCAGTCGAGCCGGCCGAGGCCCCGCTCCACGAAATCCGCGTTGACGGCGCCGACCAGCGGATTCTGGCCGAGCATGAACTGACCCCGCATCACCCCGTCGACCATCGCCATGGTCATCGGCTCCTGGCTGAGGTCGCCGGTGAGCTTCGGCAGGAACTGGTAGCCCCAGTCGTTCGCCTTGGTGGCCGCCTCGCCGTACCAGGCCTTCAGGAGGCTCACGGCGTATTTCGGCATGTTCGACCACCAGCCCGTGGTCGGCGTCTCGGACTTGAGGTAGCGGTCGAGCGTCGCGTGATCGTGGAAGACGTTCGGCTGCGGCAGGTAGGTCGGCAGCATGTTGTAGAGGGTCGGGATGTCGGTCGAGCCCTGGATGCTGACATGGCCGCGCAGCGCCAAGATGCCGCCGCCGGGGCGCCCGACATTGCCGAGCAGCGCCTGGACGATGGTGCAGGCGCGGATGATCTGCACGCCCGTCGAATGGTGCGTCCAGCCGACCGCGTAGGTGAAGGCGCCCGTGCGCTCGCGGCCGGAATTCCTGGCCAGCGTCTCGACGACCTTCAGGAAGGTCTCCTGCGGGCAGCCGGTGACCCGCTCGACCATCTCGGGCGTGTAGCGCGCGTAGTGACGGCGCAGGATCTGGTAGACGCAGTTCGGGTGCTGGAGCGTGCGGTCCTGCGGCGGCGGGCTCTCCGTCATGCTCTCGTAGTCGCCGCCGTCCTGCTCCTTGGTCTGCTCGCGGTGCTCGGCGATGGAGGAGGGCACCGTCTTGCCCTTGTACTGCCAGGTGTCCTGGCTGTAGGCGCGGATATCCGCGTCGAACCCCGAGAACACCCCGTCATTCTGCTCCGGATCCTGGTAGCCATCCTCGATGATGTGGGCGAGGTTCGTGTATTCGAGGGCGAAGTCGCGGAACCAGAGGTCGTTCTCCAGGATGTGGCGGATCATGCCGCCGAGGAATGCGATGTCGGTCCCGGAGCGGAGCGGCGCATAGATGTCGGCGAGCGCGCTCGTGCGGGTGAAGCGCGGATCGACGTGGATGATGGTCGCGCCGCGGCGCTGCGCCTCGGTGACGAAGCGGAAGGCGATCGGATGGTTCTCCGCGATGTTGGAGCCCATCGCGATGATGCAGTCGGAATTGGCGAGGTCCCACAGCGCCATGGTGGCGGCGCCGCGCCCGAAGGAGGTGCCGAGACTCGGCACCGAGGACGAGTGTCAAATCCTGGCCTGGTTCTCGATGTTCAGCATGCCGAGACCGCCGCCGAACAGCTTCTTGATGAGGTAATTCTCCTCGTTGTCCATGGTCGCCCCCCCGAGCGACCCGATCCCGACCGTGTGGTTGATGATGCGCCCGTCGGGTAGCGTCTCCGCGAAGGTCTCGTCGCGGGCTCGGCGGGTGAGTTGCGCGATCCGCTCCATCGCCCAGTCGAGGGGCCTCACCTCCCAGGCCGTCGCGCGCGGCGCCCGGTAGAGCACCCGGGTGACGCGCTCGGGCGAGAGCAGCATGCCCAGCGTCCCGGCGCCCTTGGGACAGAGCGTGCCCGCGTTGACGGGCGAGCGGGGATCGCCCTCGACGTGGATCGGCCGTCCATTCTTGGCGTAGATGAGTTGGCCACAGCCCACCGCGCAAAACGGGCAGATGCTGGAACCGACCCGGTCCGCCTCCTCGAGCCGCGGCCGCAGCCGCTCGGAGGCGGAGGATCTGGCGGCGCTCGACTGCACGTCCTCGCCCGCGAACTGGCGGGGCAGGGACCAGTCGCGCAGGAAGCCGGACAGGCGCGCGCCGATGCCCTTGCCGACGACGCGGCTGCGCTGCCGCCAGGGATGGCCTCGCCCGTCTTCGTCCTGCGCCATGTGCTGCCCTCGCTGAACCGCTGCCAGCACCGCCCGCGACCGACCCGGTCGAGCGCTCGGCGGCCGACTGCTCGACATCGCAAACCGCCGCCCGGAGTGCCTTGTTCCGCACGGGCGGCGCCCGGCCGCGCCCCGGGAAACATGACCGCCTCTGGAACGTTCCGAACTGAAGCGCGCGGCTCCGCCGTGCGGCCCGAGACACGAGAGGCCGGAGCGGCATGCCCACGATGCGCGGGATCGTCACGATCGCCCAGGAAAGCCGCTTTCAGCTCACCGACGAGGACGGCGTCGCGCACCTCTTCGTCCTCTCTCCCCACATGCTGGCCGAGGACGACGATCTCGAGCCGCTGCAGCGCGAGCAGGCACGGATCCGGGTCACCTACTCCCCGGCCCGGAACGAGATCGGCTATCTCGCCGAGCGCATCGAGCGGATCTGAGGGCGTGATGGACAACGTCTTCCACATGCATCCCCGGGCCGCCCAGCACCACCAATCGAGCCTCGACCGGGTCATCCCCGACGAATCCGAGCTCACCGCCGGCGTCAGGATCGAGCCCGGGCGCTCCTACGGCTTCTTCACCGACACCACCGTCTGCATCGGCTGCAAGGCCTGCGAGGTGGCCTGCAAGGAGTGGAACAACCTGCCGGCGGACAATCTCGGGCTGACCGGCCAGAGCTTCGACAACTCGGGCGCGCTCTCCGCCAATACGTGGCGCCACGTCAGCTTCGTCGAGAAGAGCGGCGATGGCGGCGTGCGCTCGACCGTCCAGCAGCCCTTCCAGAGCGGCTGGCTGATGATGAGCGACGTGTGCAAGCACTGCCACCACGCCCCCTGCATGGAGGCCTGCCCGACGGGCGCGCTGTTCAAGACTGAGTTCGACACCGTGGTAGTGCAGCAGGACGTCTGCAACGGCTGCGGCTACTGCGTGCCGGCCTGCCCGTTCGGCGTCGTCGAGGTGAGCAAGCTCGACGGCAAGGCCCACAAGTGCACGCTCTGCTACGACCGCCTCAAGGGCGGCCTGGAGCCGGCCTGCGCCAAGTCCTGCCCGACCGACTCGATCCAATTCGGCGAGCTCTCCGACCTGCAGGCGCGGGCCGGGAAGCGGGTCGAGGACCTGCACAGGCGCGGCGTCCCGTCCGCCTATCTCTACGGCACGCCGGGGGCGCCCGGCGCCACCGGCGGGATGAGCCACCTCAACGCCTTCTTCCTGCTGACCGACGCGCCGGAGGTCTACAACCTGCCCTCCGCCCCGACCCGGCCCTCGCGCCGGATCACCCCGAGCCTCGCCTCGGGCCTCGCGGCGGTGGCCGGCCTGACGCTCGCCGCCGCCCTCCTGTTCTCGGACGCGGAGCGTCGCCCGTGACGGCCTCCTACCCGGTCGCCGCCCGGTCTCCCGAGGACGTGCCCGAGCGCCCGCGCTCCGCCTCCCTGCGCGACATGCCGGAGCCTGGGCGGGTGGGCGGCCATTGGCGGGGGCCGACCTATTACGGGCGCCAGGCGCTGAAACCCGCGCCGTTCGAGGCCGGCGTCGTCGGCGGCTACGTCTTCCTGGCGGGCCTGTCGGGGGCGAGCGCGCTGATCGCGACGGTGGCCGACCTCTCGATGGGGCGGGGCGCGGAGGACCTGGTGCGCCGGGGCCGCTACACGGCGCTCCTGGCGCCCACCATCGGCTCGGCCCTCCTCGTCTACGACCTGCACACGCCCGAGCGCTTCTACAACATGTTCCGGGTCGCCAAGGGCACCTCGCCCATGTCGATCGGGACCTGGATCCTGACCGGCTTCACGGGTGTCGCCTCGCTCACCGCGGCGGCGCAGTTCGCCGCCGACCGGAGCATTGCGCCGGGCCCGGCCCGGACGCTCGCCCGCGCCGCGAGCCTGCCCGCGGCCGCGCTCGGGGCGGGGCTCTCGACCTACACGGCCGCGCTCTTCGCCGCGACCTCGACGCCGCTCTGGGCCGCCGCGCCCCGGAGCCTCGCCGTGCGCTTCGGCGCCTCGGCGGTGGCGAGCGGCGCCATGGCGCTCTGGCTCGGCGAGCGCGACGGCGGCCTGAGGCGGCGCCTCGAGACCCTGGCGGCGGTGGCGCTGGCGGTCGATCTCGCGGGCGACGTGGTCTCGGCCGCGGTCTACCGGCGCCGGGGCGTCGCGCCGGCGCTCGCCGGCACGGCCGGCGCGGTCGAGAAGGTGGTGGCGACAGGGCTCGGCGCGGCGCTCCCCCTCGGCCTCTACGCCGCCGCGCGCCTGACCGGCCGCAGGCCCGGCCGCGGCGAGGGTGCGCTGGCGGCGCTGGCGGTGCTCGTCGGCGGCGCCGCCCTGCGCGTCGCCATCATCAAGGCCGGCGAGACCTCGGCCCGGCGGCCGGACGTGAGCTTCCGCTTCATGCAGCCCGACAACCTGCCGCGCGACGGCGGCTAACCCGCCGGCACGGAGCCCGCGCGGGCCTCACTCGTCGTCGTCACCCTCTTCCAGCGGCCGGTAGGTGCGCAGCGAGCGCCCGTCCGGGAATTGCACGGAGCGGGCGCGGACCACGATGTAGCCGGCGCGCTGCGCGGCCTCGATGCGGCGCAGCCGGTCGTCCGCGAGCGTGTAGCCGTAGACCGGCGCGCCGATCTGTCCGACCGGGTATGGGGCGCCGTAGGGCGTCGCGTAGCGCTCGCGCACCACGAACGTCGCGTAGGGGCTCGTCCGCGACGAAGCCGAACTTCGCGCGCGCGCGCGAGGCGGGCGGGTCGGATGGAGGGCCGCCACGGCGATTCGCCGCTCGGCGTGCCGGCGCACGGCGCGGGAGGCGCTGACCGCGGCGGCCTTCTGGCGGCTCGAGCGGCGGGCCTGACGCGCGGCGGGCGGCTTCGCGGCCTCGGCCCGTTCGGCCGGCTTCTCGGATGCCGCCTCGGCGGCTTTGGGAGGGAGCGGCTGCGCGGCCGGCGAGGCGGCGCTGCCGCGCACCGGCGGATCGGTCCAGGCCCGCGCGGGCGGCGCGGGATCCTCCGCCCAGCTCGGCGGGGCGCCCAGTGCCAGCCCCAGCAACAGGGCGGCTCCGAGACCGCGGCGCGCTCCGATCGGCATGGTGCTCTCCCGGTTATCCGGCGCAGGCACGAGCGCGTCTCGCATCCCGGCGACGCTGCGCCGGCAGGACGGCGGCTTCGTGAAGGAAAACTTAACGGAGCCGTGCCGGCCCGTCCAGGAAACTCGGCGCGTTTCGGGCGGCGCATTCCGTTTCATGCTCCGCAAGCCGTTTCATGCTCCGCAAGTGCACCTTCAGGTGGCAGCGCGGCCATAGCTTGGCTGTGCCACCTAATTAGCCAAAAGAAGGTCGTACAACGGAGTACGTTCGCGCGGGAAAAGGTACTAGAAGGCGAGCTTGAATCATTAGTACCATCATATGTTATTGGCGCCGCGCGCTCCCTGCGCCGAAATCGGACCCTGAGGAAAGCCAGAGAGATCGCGACGCCGCCGCCGGCTGCTCAGGTTAGTACGGATGGGGCTGCGATGAACTGGCCGCGCGTGCCTTCCGGGTGTCTTCGGGCATCCGTCGGGCGCCTGTGAGGACGGGAGTCGCCGTAAGATGAACGAGACCAACATCAGGTTGTGCATCCCGGAGGTGAGCGCCACGCTCCTGAACGGGGCAGCACTGGTCGGTCCGAGGGATGGGCAGCAGGGCGTCTCGCATCGTCCGCCCCCCGGCAGCAATGGCCTTCTGGAAGCCCTGCTGCGGCATGCGCCGCAGAACTGGGCGGAGGAGCTCGAGGCCGTCACCATGACCGCCGGGGAGACGCTGGTCCATTCCGGTGCGAGCCCGGCCTACGTCACCTTCCCCACCGGAGGGCTCGTCTCGGTCCTCGTGCGCAGCGGTCCGGCCGCGAATGCCGAGGTCGAGGTCGCGATGGTCGGCCGGCACGATCTCGTCGGCGCCTCGGCCCTTCTCGGCACGGATCCGGCGTCCCACAGGGCGGTCGTCCAGGTCGGGGCGCCCGCCTACAGGGTGCCCGCGGCGGCCCTGCGGCGCCTGATGGAAGCCTCGCCGCAGGCCCGCGCCCTGCTCCTGCGATACGTGCGCATGAGCCTGGAAGAGGCCTACCAGATCGCCGCCTGCAACAGCCGCCACTCTCTCGAGAAGCGTCTGTGCCGCTGGCTCCTGCAGGCGCACCAGCGCCTGGAGAGCGATACCCTGCCGTTCACCCACGACCACATCGCGCAGATGCTGGGGGTACGGCGGGCGAGCGTGACGGTCGCGCTGCACATCATCGAGGGCGAGCGCCTGATCCGCTCGACGCGCGGCCGCGTCGATCTCCTCGACCGGGCGCGTCTCCAGAACGCGGCCTGCGATTGCTGCGGGGCGATCGCGCATAATCGCCGGGTTCTGAGCCTCGACGGCAGCCTCGAGCGCGCAGCCGCACCGTCCTGCGCGCCCTGCTGAACGGAAGCGCGCGGCCGAGGGGATGCGCGAGCGATGCGGAGGCCGGCCCCGGCGACGGGGCCGGCCTCCGTCGTTGCGGGCGCGGCGTCACCCCGGGCGCCGGGACGGACGCTCCTGCGACGCCGCTTCCGCTTGCGCCGAGCGGGGCCGCACATGACATGCGGTGGGCATGCTCACTGCCCTGCTTGTCGCCGCGCGCTTCATCGTCCTTGCCGTCCTGATCGTGTTCCTGCTGCCGCTGGCCACCCGCGCCCTGTGGTGGCTGAGCCGGAGCGAGCGTGAGTCGAGCTGGGCGGCGGCAGACTGGTCGAGCGCCGGGCTGCTGCCGCCGGCGCAGTCGCACCCGGAGGCGCTGGTGCGGATCTACGCCGCCCGGGTCGGGCGCTGGCGAGGCGTCTTCGCCCATCACAGCTGGGTGGTGGTGAAGGAGACCGGCGCGCCGCGCTACAGCCGCTACGACGTGGTCGGGTGGGGAAGCCCGGTGCGCACCGACGCCTTCGCGCCGGACGGGCGCTGGTTCGGCAACGCTCCGGAGCGCGTATTCGCCCTCGACGGGCCTGCCGCCGCCCGCGCCATCCCGGCGATTCGCGCCGCGGTGGCCGATTATCCGCACCGGGCGCTCGGCTCCTATCAGGCCTGGCCGGGGCCGAACTCGAACACCTTCGCGGCCCACGTCCTGGCTCGCATCCCCGCGAGCGGGGCGACCTTGCCGCCGACGGCGCTCGGCAAGGACTGGACCCCGCCGGGCCGGATCGCCGAGGTGACGCCGAGCGGCACCGGCATCCGGCTGAGCCTCGGCGGCTATGCCGGCCTCACCCTGGGCTGGGTCGAGGGCGTCGAGTTGAACCTGCTCGGCGCGGTGGCGGGTCTCGACTTGCGCCGCCCGGCCCTCAAGCTGCCGGGTTGGGGGCGGATCGGCCTGCCGGCCTGAGCGCGGCGCGACCGGCCGTCCGCGGGAACCGCCGGCGCCGCCAACGCTTTCCGCCTCCATGTCCGATTCCGCCCGCCAAGCCACGCCCGAACCGAGCCCGAGCCCGAGCCCGAGCGCCAGGCGACTGCGGGTGGTGGTCGACCTCAACCGTTGCCAAGCCTACGCCCAGTGCTGCTACGCGGCGCCCGAGCACTTCGTCATCGAGGGGCGCGAGGCGCTGTTCTACGACCCGGCGCCGCCGGCCGAGGCTCGCGCCGATCTCGAGCGCGCCCGCATCGCCTGCCCGGTCCAGGCCATCCGCGTCGAGGATCCGGGGCAGGGCGAGCTATGAGCCGGACCGCCGCGGAGCGCGCCGTCGTGGTCGGAGCCTCGCTCGCCGGCCTGCGCGGCGCGGAGAGCCTGCGCCGTGCCGGATTCGCGGGGTCGCTCACCGTCGTCGGAGCGGAGCCGCATCGGCCCTACGATCGCCCGCCGCTCTCGAAGCACGTGCTCACGGGCGAGGTGGCGGCCGACGCGACCGCGCTGCCGAACCTCGTGCCCCTCGACGCGCAGTGGAAACTCGGCGTCGCCGCGACCGGACTCGACCGAGCGAATCGCGCGGTGCGCCTCGCGGACGGCTCGCGTCTCGCCTACGACCGCCTCCTGATCGCGACCGGTGCCAGGGCGCGCTCCTGGCCGAACCCGCACGAGGGCCGGCTCGCGGGCGTCCACACGCTGCGCGACCGCGCCGATGCGGCGGCTCTGCGGGCTGATCTCGCGGCCGGGCCCCGGCGCGTCCTCGTCGTCGGGGGCGGCTTCATCGGCTGCGAGGTGGCCTCGGGCTGCCGTGCCCTCGGCCTTCCCGTCACCCTGGTCGAGCCCGCGCCGACGCCGCTCGCGCGGGTGCTCGGCACCCATCTCGGCGCCGTCATCGGGGCGATTCACGCCGCCCGGGGGCTCGACCTGCGCTGCGGCGCCGAGGTCGAGTGGCTGGAGGATGACGGCAGGGGCCGGGTCGCCCGGGCGCATCTCGCGGGCGGCGGCGCGATCGAGGCCGACATCGTGGTGATCGCGCTCGGCGTGGTGCGCAACACGGACTGGCTCGACGGCGCCGGGCTCAGCGCGGACGAGGGCGGGCTCGACTGCGACGCGGCCGGCCACGCGCTCGACGCGGATGGCCGCCCCGACACCCGGATCGCGGCGGCGGGCGACGTCGCGCGCTTCCCCCACCCGCTCTACGGCGGCGCGCGCGTCGCGCTGGAGCATTGGGGCCACGCGATCGAGCAGGCCGAGCATGCCGGCCGGCTCCTCGCCGGCGGGGCGCCGGGGAAACCCTACGGCGCCCTGCCGACCTTCTGGTCGACGCAGCATCGGCTCAACATCAAGTCGGTGGGCCTCACCAAGGGCGCCGACGGCCTCGTGATCGCGCAGGGCTCTCCGGAGGAGGGGCGCTTCCTCGCGGTCTACGGCCGGGCCGGGCGCTGCATCGCCGCCGTCTCGGTCGATTGCGCCCGCTGGCTGCCGGCCTACGCGGCGCAGGTCGCCGACCGCGCGCCCTTCCCGCCGATCAGCGCCGCGACGGATCAGCCGGCGCGCCTCGCGGTGCTGGCGCCGGGCCTTTCCTGAGCCCGGTGGCGTGCCGCCCCTCGACACCCGCCGGAAGGACCCGATGGCCGACCCAACCCTCCTCGATCAGATCAAGGACCCGAAGAACCGGGCGGATCCCTATCCCCTCTTCGCGCGGCTGCGCGAGAGCCCGGTCTCGCGCCAGCACGACGGGACCTACGTGGCCGCGACGCATGCGAGCGTGGCAAGCCTCCTGTACGACCCCCGGATCAGCTCGGAGACGCTGCCGCCCTCCGAGCGGCCGCTGACCGGGAACCCGTTCACCGACTGGATCGTCAAGCCGATCCGCGAGCACATCACCGACACGCACCGGCCCTTCATCTTCCGCGACCCGCCGGACCACGACCGGCTTCGGGCCGCCGTGATGCATCAGTTCACCCGCGAGCGGGTGCAGGCCATGCGCCGGCGCTCCGACCGGCTCGTGGCAGACCTCCTGAACAGGAAGTGCGGCGCGCGCGAGATCGACATCGTCGACGACCTCGCCTACCCGCTGCCCGTGACGGTGATCTGCGAGCTCTTCGGGGTGCCGACCGAGGACGAGCCGAAATTCCACGGCTGGGCGACGCAGCTCGCCACCGCGCTCGAGCCCGACAGCCTCGACGACGCCGAGATCAGGGCGAAGAACAGCCGCTGCTTCGACGAGATCTCGGCCTACATGGCCGACCTGATCGCGGAGAAGCGCCGCCATCCGGCGGACGACATGCTGTCGGGCCTCGCCAACGAAGCGCCCTCCGGCATCGGCCGGATGGGGGATTACGACCTCATCGCGACCTCGATCCTGATGCTGGTGGCCGGCCACGAGACCACCGTGAACCTCATCACGAACAGCATGCTCGCGCTGCTGCGCCGCCCCGACGCGCTCGAGCGCCTGCGCGCCGAGCCCGGATGGGCGCCGCGCGTGCTCGAGGAGGTGCAGCGCTTCGACCCGCCGGTCCAGTTCCGCACCCGCAAGGCCCTGGCCGACATCCCGATCGCGGACGTCACGATCCCGGAGGGCGCGCCGGTGGTGCTGCTGTTCGCGGCGGCCGGGCGCGACGGCTGCGCCTACGCGGATCCCGACCGCTTCCATCCGGACCGCCACGACAACCGCCATTTCGGGTTCGGCGGCAGCCTGCATTACTGTGTCGGCGCCCCGCTCGCCCGGTTCGAGACGGAGGCTGCCCTCGCGGCGCTCGCGGGACGGCTCCGGAAGCCCCGCCTGATCGCGGATCCGCCGCCCTACCGGCCGGGCGCGGCGCTTCGCGGGCCGCAGCACCTGCGGCTCGCGATCGCGGGAATCGATTAGGCCGCAGCCCTGGCGGCTGCGCCCCTCACTCCGCCGGCACGCGGTGCGGCTCCGGCCCTCGGACGGCGCCGGGCTCCGTCACCGGCCGCGTGCCGTCCTCGACCTGCCTGCGCTTGAAGATCCGCATCACCACCACGAAGAAGACCGGCACGAAGAACACCGCCAGCACGGTCGCGGAGATCATGCCGCCCATCACGCCCGTGCCGATGGCCTGCTGGCTCTTCGAAGCGGCACCCGTCGCGATGGCGAGCGGCACCACGCCGAAGATGAAGGCGAGCGACGTCATCACGATCGGCCGGAAGCGGAGCGTGGCGGCCCGGATCGTCGCGTCGACGATCGAGGTCCCGGGCTTCCACAGGTCACGCGCGAACTCCACGATCAGGATCGCGTTCTTGGCCGACAGGCCGATGATCGTGATGAGGCCGATCTTGAAATAGACGTCGTTCGGCATGCCGCGCAGGTAGACCGCCGCCACCGCGCCGATCACGCCGAGCGGGATCACGAGCAGAACCGAGAACGGGATCGACCAGCTCTCGTAGAGGGCGGCGAGGCACAGGAACACGATCAGCACCGAGAGCGCGAGCAGCAGGGAGGCCTGGCTCCCCGCCTGCTTCTCCTGCAGCGACTGGCCGGTCCAGGTGTAGCCGAAGCCCTTCGGCAGCTGCCCCGCGAGCCGCTCCATCTCGGCGATGGCCTCGCCCGTGGTGTAGCCGGGAGCCGGCTCGCCCGTGATGCGCACCGACTGGTAGCCGTTGAAGCCGATGATCTGCGCTGGACCGACGCCCCATCGCAGGTCGGCGAAGGAGGACATCGGCACCATGGTGCCTTGGCTGTTCTTCACCCCGTAGTTCAGTAGGTCGGCGGCGTTGAGGCGCTGCAGGTCCTCGGACTGCACGATCACCCGCTGCATCTTGCCCCGGTTCGGGAAGTCGTTGACGTAGACCGAGCCGAGATTGACCTGGATCGTGTCGTTGATGTCGGCGAAGCCGACGCCGAGTGCGGCCGCCTTCTCGCGGTCGATCACGAGTTCGGCCTGGGGCGCGGGCGGCAGGCCCTCGACGTAGACCTTCTGCAGGACGGGGCTCTTCTTGGCGAGCGAGAGCAGCTGCTCCTGCGCCGCCATAAGCGCCGAGTAGCCCTTCTGGGCCCGATCCTGCAGGCGGAACGAGAAGCCCGATGCGTTGCCGAGGTTGTCGATCGGCGGCGGCTCGAGGGCCTGGATCACCGCGTCCTTGTAGCTCGCCAGCGCCTTGTTGGTCCCCTCCACGAGCTTCGCCGCGGAATTTGCCGCGTCGCGCTCGCCCCAGGGCTTCAGGGTCACGAAGGCCTGGCTCGTCATCTGGCCCTGGCCCGAGAAGGAGAAGCCGTTGACGATCGTCACCGTGGCGACGCCCGGCTGCGCCAGCAGGTGGTCCTCCACCTTCTTCACCGCCGCCAGCGTCCGGTTGAAGGAGGAGCCGGGCGGGGTCTGGATGTCGACGGTGAAGAAGCCCTGGTCCTCCACCGGCAGGAAGCCCTCCGGCAGGCGCACGAAGGCGTAGGCGACGCCCGCGACGAGGGCGAGGTAGACGAGCATCACCCGGCCGGATCTCGCGATGAAGGCCTGGACGCCGCGGCCGTAGCGCGCGGTCTCGCGCTCGACGAGGCGGTTGAACCAGCCGAACACGCCGCCCTTGGCGTGGCCGTGCCCCTTCTCGATCGGCTTGAGGAGCGTGGCGCAGAGCGCGGGCGTCAGCGAGAGCGCAAGGAAGGCCGAGAAGGCGATCGAGGTCACCATCGCGATCGAGAACTGTCGGTAGATGATGCCGACGGAGCCCGGGAAGAACGCCATCGGGATGAACACCGCGATCAGGACCAGCGTGATGCCGATGATGGCGCCGGTGATCTGGCTCATGGCCTTGGCGGTCGCCTCCTTCGGGGGCAGCCCCTCCTCGTTCATGATGCGCTCGACGTTCTCGACGACGACGATCGCGTCGTCGACGAGGATGCCGATGGCCAGCACCATGCCGAACATGGTGAGCACGTTCACCGAGAAGCCGGCGAGCAGCATCACCGTGCAGGTGCCCAGGAGCGCGATCGGCACCACGATCGTCGGGATCAGCGTGTAGCGGATGTTCTGCAGGAACAGGAACATCACGATGAAGACGAGCACCACCGCCTCGATCAGGGTGTGCAGCACCTTCTCGATCGAGGCCTCGACGGCCGGCGTGATGTCGTAGGGTATGTCCCACTTCAGATTGTCGGGGAAGAACCGGGACAGCTCCTCCATCTTGGCGCGGATCGCCTTCGCGGTCTCCAGCGCGTTGCCGTCCGGGGCGAGGGTCACCGAAATGCCGGCCGCCCCGCCGCCGTTGAGCCGGGTCGTGAACTTGTAATCCTCGCCGCCGAGCTCGATCCGGGCGATGTCGCGCAGGCGCACGTTCGAGCCGTCGGGATTTGCCCGGAGCACGATGGCCCCGAAGGCTTCCGGCTCCGTCATCTGGCCTTTGACGATGATCGGGAAGTTCACCGCGTTGCTCGAGGGGCTCGGCTCGGCGCCGACGGCCCCCGAGGCGATCTGGACGTTCTGGTTCTGGATCGCCTTCGTGACGTCGGAGGCGTTCAGCGACAGGCCGCGCAGCTTGTCGGGGTCGATCCAGACGCGCAAGCTTCGCTCGGTCGAGTAGAGGGTGGCGCGCCCGACGCCGGGGATGCGCCGGATCTCGTTGATGACGTTGCGGATCAGGAAGTCGCCGAGACCCACCTCGTCCATCGAGCCGTCTTTCGAGACGAGCGTGATGATGTTGAGGGTGGCGGCCGAGGCCTCCTCCACCAGGATGCCCTGCTGGCGCACCTCGGCGGGCAGGCGAGCCTCCACGCGCTTGAGGCGGTTCTGCACCTCGACGCCCGCGTAGCCGGGATCCGTGCCGGGCTCGAAATTCGCCGTGATCTCGACGACGCCGAACGAGTCGGAGGCCGATTCGAAGCTCTGGATGTTGGCCGCGCCGTTCAGCTCGTCCTCGATGAGGCGGGTGGTGCCCGTGTAGAGATTCTCGACGGACGCGCCCGGATAGGCGGTCGAGAGCGCGATCGAGGGCGGCGCGATGATCGGGTACTGCGCGACCGGCAATTGCGGGATCGTGAGCACGCCGCCGAGACAGATGAACAGGGCGACGACCCAGGCGAAGATCGGCCGGTCGATGAAGAAGCGAGCCATGCGGTGCTCTCGGGACCTCGGGAGTGCGGCGGGGAGTGCGGCGGGTGCTTGGCGGTTGCGCGGGATCAGCGGGTCTTGGCGGCGGCCCGCCTGGCCGCCTCGGCCTCCGCCTCGGCGTCCGCGTCGCGCGGCTTGAGCTCGGCCTGATCGGCCGGCGGGCTGCGGTCGACGGCCTTCACCTGCATCCCTGCGGAGATCTTCTGGAAGCCTTCCACCACCACGCGCTCGCCGGCCTTCAGGCCGTCGCGGATCAGCCAGTTCTGGCCGACCACGGGGCCGACCTCCACGGGCTGCAGCATGACCTTGTCGTCGACGCGCACCACCCAGACCTCGGCCTTGCCGTCGTTGGTGCGCTGGATCGCCTGCTGAGGCACCGCGATGGCATCCGAGTCGATGCCCTGCTTGATGCGTGCCCGCACGTACATGCCGGGGAAGAGCTCGTCATGCGGGTTCGGGAACTGCACGCGCAGCGTCACCTGGCCCGTGCTCGGGTCGGCGGTCACGTCCGAGAACAGGAGACGGCCGGCGAGCGGGTAGAGCGCGCCGTCGTCCATGATGAGGTGGACGTTGGCCGCGTCGTTCTCGAGCCGCGAGAGCTCGCCGCTCGCGAGGTCGCGGCGCAGCTTGTTCAGCTCCCCGACGGATTGGGTGATGTCGACGTAGATCGGGTCGAGCTGCTGGATCGTGGCGAGCACGCCCGTGGTGCCGGATTCGATCAGGGTGCCCTCGGTCAGGAGCGCCCGGCCGATACGGCCCGAGATCGGCGCGCGGACATCCGTCCAGCCGAGGTTGAGCCTGGCCCGGTCGCGGGTCGCCTTGGCGCCCGCCACCTCGGCCTCGGCCTGCTTCTTGGCGGCATAGGCCGTGTCGTACTGGGCCTGGCTCGCGGTCTGCTTGGCAAGCAGCGTTTCCAGGCGCTCGGCCTGCTGGTTCGCGAGGACGAGGGCGGCTTCCTGCCGGGCCAGCGCCGCCTCCGCGCTGGCGAGCTCGACCTCGTAGGGCGCCGGGTCGATCTTGTAGAGGATGTCGCCTTCCTTGACCGAGCTGCCCTGCTCGAACAGGCGCTTGACCACGAGGCCCGAGACGCGGGAGCGCACCTCGGCGATCCGCATCGGCGCGACGCGGCCGGGCAGGTCGCGCACGTAGGGAATCGGCTGGGGCGCGACCGTGACGATGCTGACCTCGGGCGGCGGCGCGGGCACGGGCGCGGCCGCCTGCTTCTGATTGCAGGCCGAGAGGGCGACGATCACGAAGCCGGCCGTCAGCGAGACCGGCCAAGTCAGGACGGCCCTCGGCCAGCGGACAGGGTGGCGGGACAAGGTCACGATCACTTCGCTCCTGAGACACGCATGTTGTTATGGACGGCCAGGCACGCGACGGGCGCCCGGGCGTCTGTACGGTTCGCGATCGCCAAGCCGGCCCGCCGGGGGCGGATGGTTCGGCACGGCGGCGGGCCAGCGCGGATCACGCGGGAGCCCAAGGCGAACGATGCGGGCGGCACCCTGCGCTGGCAGGCCGGGCCGCATGCACTGGCTATCCCGGATGATCTTGGCGATCGCGTGAACGCGCCCGTAGGTGCGCGTTCCGGCAAGACGCCGCGAAACCTCACGTCCGCGCGAGCGGCGGACGAATCCCGGGTGCGGTCAGGCGAGGATCTTGGGGGGCCGCTCGAGCCGCGGCACGCCGGCCGAGGACAGGTGACCGAACGCGGCCAGCACGAACCCGGCGGACGCGGGCGGGCGCTCGAAGCCGGGCGGGTCGGGGACGAGCCGGCGGTCGTCGCCCGGCGGATCGTCGGCGTTCGTCGCGGTGACCATCGCGGCCTGTCGGCCGCCGAGCAGACCGGCGACGGGCGCCGCCGCCACGGCCGCTACCGCGCTCTGGCGCGGCATCAGGTCCGCGAAGCGCTCGTCGGGCAGGCCGGCGAGCACGAGGATGAGCAGGGCCAACAGACCCGCGAGCACACCGACCCGGCCTGACCGAACGGGATCGGTCGGGCACCGGCGGGCAGCCCCGCGGCGCAGCCGGGCTATCGTGGAACGGGCGGTCACGCCGGGAGATTAGGTGCAGCGCGGCAGTGCCCGCAATCACCTGCGACATCCTGTCTGACCTGCGTCCGCGTCGGCACGGATCCACGAAGACCGGCAAATCGCTGACCCAGCTCGATTTTCCTGAACGCACCAGGGTCGCCCGCCACTTCGGGCGGCACGATCGCGGAGGATGTCAAGGCGACGTTGCACGATTCCCACAGCTTTGCCGGGACCGTCCGGCGCGGGTTGACCGTGCAGGACGCCGCCGCCAAGCCTGGGGCCGACGAGTCGGACCGAACCCATCGGCGGCCGCGGCGGAGGTGTTCCGCCGCGGCTCGGTGGGGTTCGGTCCGAGCATTGGGAGAACCTGTTGATGACGAGGCGTCGCACCATCGCGGCCGTTGCCTTCGCGGCCCTGACGCTGACCACCGGAGGGGCGCAGGCCGGCAACCCCTTCGACAGCGGGCCGATCGCCGATTTCATGAACATCTTCCGCACCCAGGCGATCCCGCGCGAGACGGTAGCCTGGAGGGGCAGCGAGAAGGCCGGCACCGTCGTGGTCTCGACGAGCCAGCGCCGGCTCTACTATGTGCTCGGGCGCGGCGAGGCGATCCGCTACGGCGTCGGGGTCGGGCGGGAGGGCTTCTCCTGGTCGGGCGTGAAGAGCGTGACCATGAAGAAGGAATGGCCGGCCTGGCGGCCGCCCGCGCAGATGCTGGCCCGCCGGCCCGATCTGCCGCGCTACATGGCGGGCGGCCAGGACAACCCGCTCGGGGCGCGGGCCATGTATCTCGGCTCCTCGCTCTACCGCATCCACGGCTCGAACGAGCCCGAGACCATGGGCGCGGCGGTTTCCTCCGGCTGCATCCGCATGACCAACAAGGACGTGGTCGATCTGTACGATCGGGTCAGGGTCGGCACGAAGGTGATCGTGCGGAACTGAGGAGCACGATCGCGCCGCTGGGCGAGCACCGCCCGCTGCGGCGCGCCAATCCGCAAATGTCGGCCCGAGTTCCCGAACGGAATCGACCCCCGTTCGGCGCAGGCGCGAGCAATCATCGGTCGTTGCGGCTCACGCCCAGCGTATTCGTGCTGCGGTAGCGAGGCGAACGGCCGCGTCCTTTAACGCTTTGAAAGCGGTTTAGATGGAAACGTCCCAGCGCACGCGAGTGCGCATCCGGGACAACGCCGTCTATGCTGGGAATTCGTTCGAACGAGGCAGAATTCGGTGCGGATGACCGGGAAGCGGCGCGGCTGGCCTCGTTGGCGCGGTGCGTCATCCTGGGCACGCCCCCCGAGGCGGCCTTCGACCGGCTCGCCGAGCTCGCGGCCGACATGCTCGGCACGCCCTGCGCGGCCATCTCGTTCATCGACGGCGAGCGCCAGTGGCTGAAGGCGAGCGTCGGCTTCGGCGATCTCACGGACTTCCCGCGCGCGGACGGACTGTGCGACCACGTGATCGCCACGGGCGGCGTGCTCACGCTCCGCGATGCCTCCGCCGATCCGCGCTTCCGTAGCCGCCAAGCCGTCGCCGGCCCGCTCGCCCTGCGCTTCTACGCCGGCGCGCCCCTCGTCACGCGCAGCGGATACCGGCTCGGCGTGCTCTGCGTGGCGGATACCCGGCCGAGGCCCGCGCTCCGGCCCGCGGCCCGCGCACGCCTGCAGCGTCTGGCCGCCCTCACGATGGATGCCGTCGCCAACCGTCGGCGCGAGCTGAGCCGGCGCGACGCGGTCGGCTTCGTCAATGCCACGCGCTCGGCGCTGATCATCACGGACGTCCGCGGCGTCATCACCTTCGTCAACCCCGCCTGCGAGGCCCTGCTCGGCTACGCGCCCGGCGAACTTGCCGGGCTCGAGGTGAGCCGCATCGTGCCGGGCCGCCTGCGTGGCCTTCACGAGGCGGGCTTCGCCGCCATGGCGGCCGGCGGCTCCTCTCGGCTGGCCGGCAAGGCGGTCGAGCTGATGGCGCTGCGTCGGGACGGGGCGGAGGTGGCGGTCGAACTCACCCTGGCCTCCTGGGGAGCCGGCCCCGACATGGGCGTCGGCGCCGTGCTGCGCGACATCTCCGAGCGGCGAGCCCGCGATGCCCGCCTGCTGCGCCTCGCCCATCAGGACGCGCGGACCGGGCTTCCGAACCGGGTGCGGCTTTCCGAGGAGATCGACGCCCTCGCGGCGGAGGGCCGGCCGGCGGCCCTGCTCGCCATCGCGATCGACGGGCTTCACACCGTCAACGGCGCCTTCGGCTACGGCACCGGCGACGCGCTCCTCGAAGCCCTGGTGCTGCGCCTGACCGGCCGGCTCCCGCACGGCCCCTGCACGGCGCGGAGCGCCGCGATGCTGGCCCGCCTCGGCGGGGACGAGCTCGCCGTGCTGCTGCCCGGGGTGGCGGACACGGAGGCCGTGCAGGCCTGGGCCGGCCGCCTCCTCTCCGCCTTCGCCGAGCCGTTCCCGGTCGGCGACCACATCCTGCATGTCGGCGCGTGCATCGGAGCGGCGCTGGTCCCGACCCAGGGCGGGGACGCCGTGGACGTGCTGGTGAATGCCGACCTCGCCCTGGACGGGGCCAAGCGCGATGGCGCCCGCTGCTACCGGATGTTCGAGCCGGCCATGCGCAGCGCGGCCGCGGCGCGGCGCGCGCTGCAGGACGATCTGCTGCGCGCCATGGAGCGCCGCGAGATCGAGCTGCACTACCAGCCGCAGGTGGACCTCGCCTCGGGCGAGATCCAGGGCGTCGAGGCGCTGATCCGCTGGCGGCACCCGGAGCGGGGATTGCTGCCGCCCTCCGAGTTCCTGCCCGCGATCGAATCGAGCGCGCTCGCCTTCCGGGTGGGCTGGTGGACGATCGACGAGGCCTGCCGGCAGGCGGCGGCCTGGCGGAAGGCCGGCATGCCGCGGATCGGGATGGCCGTGAACTTGTTCGCCGCGCAGGTGCGCGCCGGCACCCTGGCGGACGTGGTGACGGAAGCCCTGGAGCGGCACGGCCTGCCGCCGGAGGCGCTCGAGCTCGAAGTGACGGAGGTGATCGCACTCCTCGACGACGAAACCCGGATCAATCCCCTGCGCCGCCTCCACGAGCGCGGCGTGCGCATCGCCCTCGACGATTTCGGGACGGGCTACGCCTCCCTGTCGACGCTGAAGAACTTTCCGCTCAGCAAGCTGAAGATCGACCGCAGCTTCGTGCGCGACCTGCTCACCGACGCACACGACGCCGCGATCGTGAAAGCCGTTCTCGATATCGGCCGCAGCCTCCACCTCGCGGTCGTGGCGGAGGGGATCGAGACCTCCGAGCAGGAGGCCGCTCTCGTCGGGATGGGCTGCCGGTTCGGGCAGGGATACCGCTACGGCCGCGCTCTCCCGGCCGAGCGCCTCGGGCTGCGCCTCACCGAGGGGGCGGCGCGGGTCGCGGATGTCCTGAGCCGGGTCGCCTGATCCGGGAGGCGCGAGCCCCGGTGCGCGACCGGCGCGGCCCGGACCGTAAAGCGGGCCGCGGTGCCGCCGGGAGGGGTGACTCGCGCGGGATCTGCCTCTAGATCATGCTGCGTTCCGACCGATTCGGTCAAAACGCAGAAAACATGATCGATTCAATAAGTTAGAGCATGCTTTGAGCGAAAAACCGTTACCACTTTCTCGCAGCATGCTCTAAGGGCTGGCTGCGCCGGCCGAAGATCCTCGCCCGCCTCGCCGTTCCCGCCCGCAATGTCCCCTTGGCAGATCATCGAGACGCCGGTTCGTGGCCTGCGGCCGGGCGGGCCGATACGGGCATGAGCCGCGCCTGCCCATTCCGGAGAGCCGCATGATCTGGGGTGTCGATCCCGGCACGATCGCCACCCTGTTCGCGGTCGCGCTCGCGGCGGGCTGCGTCGATGCCATCGCGGGCGGGGGCGGCCTCATCACCATGCCGTCGCTGATCCTGGCGGGGCTCGACCCGGTGAGCGCGATCGCCACCAACAAGCTGCAGGGCAGCGCAGGCTCCTGCTCGGCGACCGTGGCCTTCGCGCGGCGCGGCCTGATCCGGTGGCCCGAGGCGTGGCCGATCGCGCTCTCCGCGGGCGCCGCCTCGATTCTCGGCGCCCTCTGCGTCAGCCTGCTGCCCCGCGCGGTGCTCGATGCGGGCGTGCCGATCCTCCTGGTGGCGATCGCCCTCTACTTCGCGACCGCCAAGCGCATGAGCAGCGAGGACGCGACCGCCCGCATGAGCCGGGGCGCCTTCGCGGTCAGCGTCGCGCCGGCGGTCGGCTTCTACGACGGCGTGTTCGGACCCGGTGCGGGCGCCTTCTACATGGTCGGCTTCGTCACGCTGCTGGGCCTCGGCGTGGTGCGGGCCACCGCCCATACCAAGCTCGCCAACGCGGCGAGCAACGTCGGCAGTCTCGCCCTGTTCGCGGCCTCCGGCCACGTGGTCTGGCCGATCGGGATCGCGATGGCGGCCGGTGCCTTCCTCGGCGCGCAGATCGGATCGCTGCTCGCCATGCGCCTCGGCGCCCGGCTGATCCGGCCGCTCCTCGTGACCATCGCCTGCGCGATGGCCCTGCGTCTGCTCTCGGATCCGGCCAACCCCCTCCGGCGGGCCATCCTCGGCCTGTTCACCTCCGGCTGACAGGCGATGCTGCTCGCTCGACCGTTGGATGCGGGACGAGCCGATGATACGATTTGAAAGCGCAGGGGAAGCATCTGCGTTCGTCATCCGAGAGACGTGAGAATGCCGGCCCAACGGCCGATGGCGAACGCGTCGATCTGCAGACGAGGAGGTTTAAATGCCTTCTGCCCAACAATCCTCACGGTCGGATGCCGCGTCGAAGGCGGCCACGGGTCAGGGCACGCTGCCGGAGGCCGTCGCCGATCCGGTGATCGAGCTTCGTCACCAAGCCGTCGAGAGCGCCCAGCAAATCGCCAGAACCGGGATCGAGACCGCCGCGCACCGGATCCGGACCGCGTCCGACGAGATCGCCAGGGCGTTCGGCATGTCGGGCGAGGAGGGCGAGCGGCTCAACCGCCAGGCCCGGCAGAATGCCGAGGCGCTCGCCCGCTGCGGCGCGCTGCTGACCGAGGCGGCCCAGGACGGCGCCCGGAACCTGTTCGATCTCGGCCTCCGGCAGACCCAGCGCAATCTCGACGGGCTGAACAGGCTGGCGGAGGCCAAGTCCCTGCAGGAATTCACGACGATCCTGAGCGACCTCGTGCGCGAGGCCGCTCAGCAGATGGTCCAGGATGGGCGCACCCTCGCGGAGGCCTCGCTGCGCGCCGCCGACGAGGCCGGCAAAACGCTGTCGAGGATGCCCCGTCTCCCCGCCGCCTGAAGCCCCGGACCGGCGGGCGTGAGGCCGCCGCGCCGCTCCCGGGCTGCGCGGCGACGCGCCTATTTCGGCATGAACGCCCAGTAATCGAGATCGAGGATCACGGACGGGTCGTAGCCATCGCCCTGCTTGTCGGGGAAGCTGCCGCAGGGCTGGTTCTTGGTGGCCACGGTGCGCAGCCGCAGCAGGCCGACATCGTCGCGGGCCACCAGATCCGCCGTCTCCAGAACCTCGCTCCAGGCATAGACCGTGTCGCCGGCGAAGAGCGGGCCGACATGGCGCCCGGCATTGATCCCCGCGATCGAGAAGGCGTTCGCGAGCCCGTTGAAGCTCAGGCAGCGGGCGAGCGAGATCACGTGCCCGCCGTAGATGAGGCGGCGGCCGAAGCGGGTCTCCTTGGTGGCGAAGGCGTCGAAATGCACCTTGGCGGTATTCTGGAACAGGCGCGTGGCGATCTGGTGCTCGGCCTCCTCCACGGTCATGCCGTCGACGTGGTCGATGCGCTCGCCCGCCCGGTAGTCGCCGAAGCGGTGGGGGCTGCCCGCGAGATCGAGGTCGTAGGCGGCCGGGTCGATGCGCGGGAGCGCGCCGCCGAGGTCGGCCGGATCCACGACCTTGGCGAGGCTCGGGACATGCTCCTCGGCGATCGTCGCCTCCGGGTCGCGCTTGCGCACCAGCACCCAGCGGCAATAGCTGAGCACGATCTCGCCCCTGGCATCCGATCCGACCGAGCGCACGTAGACGACGCCCGTCTGCCGGTTCGAGCTCTCCTTGAGGCCGATCACCTCGGAGACGGTCGACAGGGTCTCGCCGGGATAGACCGGCCGCCGGAAGCCGCCCTCGGCATAGCCGAGATTGGCGAGCGCGTTCAGCGAGATGTCCGGGACCGTCTTGCCGAACACCACGTGGAAGGTCAGGAGGTCGTCGAGGGGGCTCTGCGGGTAGCCGATGGCGCGCGCGAAGGCGTCCGAGGATTGCACGGCGAAGCGCGGGCCGTAGAGCGCGGTGTAGAGGGCGACGTCGCCGGTCGTCACCGTGCGGGGCGTCGCGTGGCGGATGGTCTCGCCGAGGCGGAAATCCTCGAAGAATCGGCCGGGATTGGTCTTCATGGCGGGCAGGTCATCCTGAAGGAGGTCGTGCGGTCAGGCCGGGGCGGCGGCTCAGATCATCATCTGCGCGAGATCGACCGTGATGAGCTTCTGAACGAACAGCAGGATCAGGATCAGGATGACGGGCGAGATGTCGACGCCGCCGAGGTTCGGCAGGATGTTGCGGATCGGCCGCAGGACCGGCTCGGTCAGCCGGTACAGAACCTCGCCGATCTGGGCGACGATCGGGTTGCGCACGTTCACCACGTTGAAGGCGACGAGCCAGCTGAGAACCGCGCTGGCGATCAGCACGTAGATGTAGAGCTGGATGATCGTGTTGATGAGCCAGAAGAAGGCATACATGCGCGGATCTGATGTCCTCGGCGGCCCGCGCGGGAACCGCGCCTCGGCGCGCCGGCTGCGGGATTCGGGAATTGACAGGCTGAGGGGCCAAAGCCTACAAGGCCGGCGCCTCGACGGGGCTGTAGCTCAGATGGGAGAGCGCCGCAATCGCACTGCGGAGGTCAGGGGTTCGAATCCCCTCAGCTCCACCAAGTTTCTTCAGCTTGGTGAAAGGCTTAACCGGCAAGACGCCGGCCCTCGGTAGCCAACTGGACCAACCTGTCACACTGGTGTCACACCGGATGACGGGAACGCGGAATGGCTACGATCCGTAAACGGGGCTCATCCTGGCAGGCCCAAGTGCGCCGCCAAGGTTCTTTGCCGATCTCCAAAAGCTTCGCCATCAAGGCCGATGCGGTGCTGTGGGCCCGCGAGACGGAACGCTCCATCGACCGAGCGGACCTCCCGACGACCCTCAAGGACCGGCAACGAATCACGGTCGCCGACCTCCTGGCTCGGTATGAGGCTGAGGTCACCGCCAAGAAGCGGGGTGCGGACAGAGAGCGGTACAAGCTGCGGGTGATCCGGTCCCACCACCTCTCAAGCCTGACCCTGGCGAAGCTGACCCCGGCTGCCGTTTCCCGCTACCGTGACGACCGCCTCAAGAGCGTACAGGGGGGTACCGTCAGGCGGGAGTTGGCCATCCTCCAGCACTGCTTCGAGGTGGCACGGAAGGAATGGGACACCCCGCTCACGGCCAATCCCGTTCAGGGCATCACCCTTCCCGAGCCGTCCAAGGCCCGAGATCAGCGGCTCGAGGCCGAGGCGGGCCAGAAGCTCCGGGCGGCCATCGGCTCCGCCCATGCTTGGTACCTGAGGCCCCTGATCGACCTCGCCATCGAGACCGGCATGAGGCGAGGGGAGTTGCTGGCTCTGGTGTGGTCCCATGTCAGCCTGGAGCGGCGAACGGCCCACCTTCCAATGACCAAGAACGGTCACGCCCGAACGGTGGCGCTCACGCCCAAGGCCATCGAGGTTCTGAGAGCCCTCCCAAGGATTGACGCCCGTGTCTTCCCGGTCAGCGGAAACGCTGTTCGCTTGGCCTGGGAGCGGTTGCGGGGGAGGGCAGGCGTTCCGGGACTCCGGTTCCACGATCTCAGGCATGAGGCCGTCAGCCGGTTCTTCGAGGCTGGCCTGAGTGTGCCGGAGGTGGCCCTATTGAGTGGGCATCGGGATGCCCGGATGCTGATGCGCTACACCCACCTGAGACCCGAGGTGATCGCCGAGAAGCTGGCTAGAGTTGCAGAGGCGAATCCCGGCTGAGTTGGGTAGCGCTGCGGCCGATCCGGTGAGTGAGCGATGCGTCGGAGCCGTCAATCTGCTGCACTGAAAACCCCCGAGCCGCTCTTGTTCACGCCACTTCCGATCTCGCAGACCGGCTGTCTTTCTGATCCTTCAAGCAGTCAGCAAGCCCGTTGAGGATCCTGCGAACATGATCTCGGACACGCTGATCCTGACTTGAGCTCACGCTAAACCCCACGAAATGCTGATGTATCAACTTGTACGCTCAACCACTATTTTTGACAATGCGATGCTCTCTAATGTACATTTCATTACGTACTATCGGGCGGTAAGCAAGTCCAATACCTAGCCACAATGATCCTCCTAGACTCACGCTTATAGCCATTTTTTGTAGGCATCACGCCGGACATGGCTGATCATAAACAATATAATTGCCCTCAGGTTCCGATTTCGAGACCGGAGGAGGGGCGTTCCGGTGGCCGACACGATCCAACGATTCCACTTCGATTTGATCGGTGATGAGACCGTTCTCACCGACGAAGTGGGTGTCGTGGCCGGCAATCTGGATGAAGCGCTCGCCGAGGCTTTGGAGGCAATAAACATATTACAAGATAGCGGAGAACTGGCTGAGATTGATTTTGGGTGGCAAATGGCCGTCAGAGATGAGAGCGGCCTCATCCGGAAAACCTTCGCGATCCGGTAATTGCGGAAGCTGTTCGATTTCATCGCGGGAATCTGAAGCCCCAGCCGCCAACCGGGTTTGCCCGACTTCCCTCGTGCTCGCCCTCAGCCTCCCGATTTGTCTGTCCGGAAGGACTGGCGATTGGGTTCGCCCAGTCAGGAGGTCGAGTTAGCTCAGAAATTCTGCAAGCGGTCGATCCTGCCCAGGATCTCCGCTCGATGGGCGTACCATTCCGCCAGGGCTGCTTTCAAGGTGAGCAGCATCCCCTCAGCCCGAGACGTGTCGTGCCCGTCTGCTCTCAGCTTTTCGATGCGTGCCACCTGCTCCGTGACGCGCCGCTCACCATCGGCAATGTCCTGATCCGCTTTGACCAGATCGGCCTTTTCGTCCTCCAGGCTCCGGTTGGGCAGCGGCAACGGATCCGGCATGGCAGGCCCGCCCAGACACGTGCAGAGGATAGCACCGAGACGAGCGTTCGTCAGAGCCCGACAGCGTGGTGCGGCTGCAGGCCAACGGCACTCGCTTCCTCAGGAGCCAGGATCTCGTCCGTTGCCTCAACGATGCATTCAGGGGCAACCCGCTCCCGGACCAGCTCGGCTGCCGTCTCTACATTCTCCGCCAGCACCGCCCATCGTCTTGTGACCGGCTCCTTGCCTGCAATGCGGGCCGGCTCGGTGGTGATGACGTAGGCCTGAAGCGGTCGACTCATAACGGCACTCAACGCTGATGAAGCGGGGCCATATACGCTCGACGCTCACCATCCGTTCCCTTTTCAATAGCAGGGCGTGCTGCGGCGTGAAGTGACGGCCTGCGAGCGGGTTGTTGCGAGGTCATCGCCGCTGAGCCGAGGGATCGAACTGCCGTGATGCGAGTTGATGTTACCCGGGTTAACATCTGAGGTGCGCCGTGGCGGTTCTGGAGATTGAAGCCGAACAGGTCGAAGCCCTGGCAGCGGAGGCATACGCTCTGATGAACGAGAGCCTTGCTCGTCAGGGATGCGATGAGCATGCGTTCTGGCATGCCGTATCGCTGATCTATCGGCGCGGATTGCCGAACCTCACGCCAGAGCCGGCCCCGGAAACCATCAGCATTGCTGCATAGCCCAGGTGAGATTATAAACAGCCGCAGTCTAAGCTCCTCGGATTTCATCGCAAAAACCTGAAGACCTATCCGCTCAGCCGCTTTGCCCTTGTTCCCCGTGGCCGGCCCCTCGGTCCTGTCAATCGAGCCACCCGGAGGGTGGTCACCTTGGTTCGGCGGAGTGGCTGGTCCTCAAGTTGACTAGAGGCAGCCGCTACGACGCCATCCGGTATCCCCTCAGCTCAGCACGGAGCCAGCCACGGGCGAACCTGAGGGCCTGCAGGGGGCATGAGGGGGAACGGCGGAGCTACAGTAGCGTTGGGGTGAGGTACGGCTTGCTCCCCGCCTGTCGTACGTGATCCCAGAGACGACCTTCGCCCTGGCCTTGCGCTGGGGCTTCTTTCTTTGGGGGGCTCAGCGGTTCCTCAGGTCATTGATCCTGCGGAGGATCTGCTCCCGGTGAGCATACCACGCTGCAAGCGTGCTCTTGAAGGTGGCCAGCAGCTGCTCAGACCGGGACGTATCGTGGCCGTCTGCCCTCAGTTCCCTGATCCTTGCGGTTTGCTCCGTGATGCGCCGCTCACCGTCTGTAATGTGCTGATCCGCCTTGGCGAGGGTGGCCTTCTCGTCCTCGAGGATCCGGCCGGGCTGCATTGGTGGATCCCTCATGCGGATTAACGTAGATTAAAACGGAGCGTTCCGGCATACGTTGACCCAGTGTCGTCGGGCGCAAACATGTGCGCCTCCTCAATGAGGGACCGTGAGCCCTTCCGAATGCGCCCTCGTTGATCTGGCTCAAGAGCGACCCAACAAGCCCGGCACCCATGGAGTCAGGCCATGCTGTTTCGCGACATCCACCTGAGACCGGAGGCGATTGCCGAGAAGCGTGCACAAGGGCAGCCACGGTGGACCAGGGTTGATCGAGGAAGCGGCGCCTGCCGGCGCTGATCCTTCAAACGAACCGTGACCGTAAGCGACCTCAGCGGCGGAGGCGCAACGAAGCAGAATCGTACTCAAATGTACGGAGACAGGGTCGGCTCAGTCTTGCTAAGGTAATCACCATCCGGGTCGATGCTGCGCATCGGAGGGTGTCCAATGGCCGTCTCCGCACTTCAAGAATACTATGACATTTCTCGGTGGATGTACGGCTTCCCGACTGTTGCGAATCCTCTAACGCCACCCGACAGCCTTCAAGTCTACACGCATAACGGCGTCACCTTCGATTCCGGGCCGACAGCCAGCGGATTTCACGGAACCGCCCTCACCACGAGCGGACCGACCCCGCAACTCATCATTGGCTTTGAAGGAACCGACACGGCCGGGTACGAGCAGAGGCCGCTCTTCCTGCTGGAGCAGATTGAGGCGGACTTGTCCCTCTACCGGGGCGTGGTGCCTCAAGCCTTACGGGATGCTCAGCAATTCACCAAACAGGTGCTCGCCGCCGCACAGGGCGACGGGATCCCGCTGGGTCAGATCACCATTACAGGGCACTCCCTCGGGGCTGCGGAGGCCGCCTACGTCGCCGCCCTCAACACCCTTGGCGGGACCACCTTCGCCGCACCCGGCCTGCCTCCAGGCTCCGTCCCGTCAACCAGCCCGACAAACCTGACAAACTATGTCGAGTATGGCGATCCGGTCGCGAACTACAGCGCCACTCCGGAGAATTATGAAGGCGCCTTCCTCTTCAACCCCGGCATCAGTCGCTATGGCCAGCCGACCTATATCGGAGATTCGCTTTCCCGAGTTCCTCTCGAAGCAGCAGGCGATCTGTACGGCTTGAGCAACCCCGACAGCCAGAAGGCTGCGTTGGCGGCTTTCGGAGCCTTGGCCTATGCCTACCATCCACTGACAACGTATGGCGCTGACCTCGGCCTAAACACGAACTCGCCTCCCGGCCCGCCGACCTCCCTCAGTGCGACCCAGGTCGGACTGCTCTACGATGATATCGTAGACCGGAACGTGCTTGTCAGCGACGCCTACTACCAGATCACAAACCCGGACGTCTTCGCCGCCGGAACGGACGCCGAGGCGCACTACAACCAATCCGGCTGGAAGGAGGGCCGAAACCCTGATGCCTTCTTCTCCACGACGGGCTACCTAGCGGCGAACCCGGATGTGGCGAAAGCCGGCATCAACCCGCTGACGCACTTCGATCAGTTCGGCTGGAAGGAGGGCCGTGACCCATCAGCGTCCTTCGACGTTGAACTCTACCTTGCCCATAATCCAGAGGTGAAGGCTGCGGGCATCGATCCCTTGACCCACTTCTTGGCCTATGGGCGTGCAGAGGGCCTTGAGGCCTCTCCAGCCATCGGCAGGGCTTCAGATATCGGCCAAGCTCATGGCTTCGATGCCGAGTACTACCTGCTGTCGAATCCAGACGTGGCGAAGGCTGCGCTCGGGGCCGGAGGCGACAACTTCGCTTTTGCCCTTCAGCATTTCAATCAGGTCGGGTGGCACGAGGGGCGCAATCCGAATTCGGTGTTCGATACCAAGGGTTACCTCGCAGCCTACAGCGACGTGGCCGCAGCCAACATCAATCCTCTTCAGCATTATGATCAGTATGGCTGGAAGGAAGGACGTGATCCCTCTGCGGGTTTCGACACCAAGAGCTACCTTGCAGCCTATGCTGACGTGACGGCGGCCAACACCGACCCGATGCAGCACTATTTGCAGTTTGGTGCCGTCGAGGGACGGAGCCCGTACTCCGACGGGCATTTCGGGTAGAGTCAAAACGGAAAGAAGGGGGCGCCCTTCGATACGCTCGGCCTGCTGCGCCAGCCCAGGCTAGATCGCCTTAGTTTACTCCTGACTCGGGTCAGCCGGGCACCGATAAGCGCAATTCGGATGTAACGAGAGCTGTTTTTCCTTCCCTCGCTCAGGAGGTCGGCTATGCTGAGGAGCGAATCCGGCGTCCACGGTATGCGGCGAATTCTGAATGGCGCCTTCAAACGACGTATGGATCTCCGCTGTGCCCCGTCACGGATTACCTACGCTCAGTGGCAAGCCATGGTCAGTATGCTCACATCTGTTGAAGGCACGTTCGCTTTCAAGGGCGGCGCCGGGCAGGGGAGTGCCCGTGGGCAGCATATGGGGATGAGGGCCCTGCTCGATTGCCTAATAGCCCTTGCGCTTCTCCTCGCCGTCCTCATGGCTATGTTCGCCCCCGCATTCGGAAAATATTCGAATGCTTCTCAGTTCTTACCCAGCTCTGGCAATAAGCATTCCCCACCAGCGGCGCTCACAAAATCTTGAGCAAAGGCAGCGACGAGGAACATGGAAAGCATCCTCACGTCCGGCCTGTCACCCTCAGTTGCGCAGCGTCCCGTCCGAGCAGCCGAGCGTCTCGGTGATCGAGCGGACCACCGCTGACCGACGAGCCGCACTCAGCCTGACGGTCCAGCACCACCTGCACCGCTCAGGCACGGACCGCAGGAGGTTGAGCAGGATCCGCCTCGCAAATTCAGAAGCCTGCAATTTACCAGAGACGGTTCACGGAGAGACAAGGGCAACCAGCAGAGATAACCCCAGACTGGGGGAAGAGCTGTATGATAAGATCGCAGCCCGTAGTTGGTCACTTTGACCAGCCGCATCAGGAGAACCGTCATGTCGGGGCGTTTGCTGCGCCTGTCGACCGTTTATGTGAATGGTAAGCCGCTCCGTTTCATCAAGCACGCCGCCGGACGAGGAACGCTATGGTCGTTGGGAGACCTCGTCGAAGCCGCGGGTTACATTAACCGGAGCCTGTGCCACGTCGTTTACAACAAGGAGGTGGCAGCTAGCGTTATCAAGATCGAAGCAAGCGAGACGCTGGTCTGTCTAGGAACCAAGCGCATCCGTGGCGTGCACCGCTTTATTACTACGAGCGGAGCCAAGCAGGCCCTGCAAAACTCCGCAAAGCCGAGCGCCAAAGATCTCCTTCGATGGCTCGAGAGCGACCCGCTGAAGCAGCCCGCTAAGTAGCCATTTCTGCCTCCTCTGGCGTCGAACAGCCGAGAGCCCTCGCTTGGTACGTCACCGCTCCCAATCCCATACGGACGCCTGCAGCGCCCAGTGCCCGGCTCAGCCTGAAGGGGACATTGCCATGGTGCGCCGGTTTGCCGAGTTACAGATAAATCACACCCCGCCCTCGACGCTCCTTAAGCTTAGCAGCTAAACAAGCTGGACAGCACCACCTTCAGCGGAGCGGTCGATGAAGACGGGCTTCCTTCTCATCCTGACCATCATTGCTGGCGCACAGCGGGACGATGGAGCCACGGCCGTCTTCGAGACCAGAGACCGCTGCGAGAGGGTGGGCCAGTTGGCCGTTGAGCAGACGCTCGCCGAATTATCGGCACGGGGTGCTCAGGCAGGTTCAGTTTGGTTCCGCTGCGAGGAAGTGAAGGGCAGAGCCTTAGGTGACCTCACGCACTAGGCCGAGCTATGCCGGCAACGACACGGGCATGGGCAGATATCGGCGCTGGGGTGGATTCGGCTGAAGGTGCCCAGCAGCCCACATTACCGGGGCGGTTTCGTCCCGCCGCCGAAGCCCTGCTGGAACATGCGGATGAAAGCGTCCTGGAACTGCTCGGCGCCTTGAGGAGCGAGGGACATCCAGCTTTTCATCAGAGCTTCTGGCGAGAAGCGGTCCATCTCCGCCAGCATCCGCCGCTCCATATCGGCCAGGATCCGCCCTTGCATCGGCTGGACGTCCGGCAGGCCCATGAACGCCCGTGCCTCCTCGGGCGTGCAGTCGATCTCAACGTTGACCTTCACAGGGCGCCTCATACGCTGACGAAACGAATCAGGAACGATATGGGGCTGGTCGATACCTCTTCCAGCCTCATCAAGCCCCGCCATGCTGTTCCACTACACACATCTCAAGCCTGAGGCGATTGCCGAGAAGCTAACCAGGAAGCTGGGGAGGCGCCTGCTCAGCCCGGACCTTGGGCTGCGTCTTCGGCATTGGGCCGCCCCGGCGACAGTAAACATATGACTTGCAACACCACATGGCGGCTGCACGACGGCTACAAAACCACCGCAAAAATGTTCGGGGCCATCCGCTAATCCGTTTCACCTGAGCTCCCCCTGCGTGGCCTGGGGTCCATCGTTTGGGCTGACTAGGAGGGCGGGCGACTGGGTTGGGCTGCGGGCTATGCCTGAGCCATGAGCACTGTTGGCCGACAGGGGCTAAGCCTTTAAAGTTCCTGTGGAAATTCGGGCGAGCTTAAGAACTTCAGAGGAACCAGCTTGGCCTTTCAGACGTTCGCGAGGGGTGACCTTACGTGAGGGCTCGCCATGCTGAGTACCATTCTCATCATCATCCTGATCCTGGCCCTGCTGGGTGCTCTGCCGCTCGGCGCCGGGTACAATCGCAACTGGGGCTACGCTCCGGGTGGCGTGGTCGGACTGATCCTCGTCATTGTGATTGTGATGGCCCTGATGGGCCGCATCTGACGGCGGCACAAAGGCGGGCTGACCGAGGAATCATCACGCCCTTACAAACAAGGTAACCCTGGATTGGGGTTTGTAAGGACTGATGATGCCTTCGCCCCATGCGGGGTTTGACGACCTCGTCTGCGGCTCGGCCTCGGTGGCGAGATTCTTTGCCCTCCTTGTTAAGGAGCCTTCCAAATATAATCTATTAGTAGACCCCCTTAACTGGGGGGAGAGCATCCGTCGCCTACTGCGCTGGATGGGCAGAGCATGCCTCAGGTTAATCAAGCCAGTTGCCGACCGACTCCACCGCCCCGAATGAACAAAACTTCCTGGGCCGTCGGATGCAGCCGGATTTCCAAACCGAGACCTAATCGTGATCGGCGGAGGAAGGCAGGATTTCTGCGCACTACGATCACGTGTTCGGCATCCGCTCAATTAACCCAGATCAATCACTGCTTCGGGATCAGCACTCTGCCACTTGGATATGCGGCCAAAGTCACAGACTCGGTTTCTGGCCCAGTGTACACCGGCATCACGTCGGAGGGCACGGTGATCACACTTCCATTCCTCGTTGCTGCAGTATTCATTCTTGCGCTCAGTTCCGCCTATGCCTCGTTTCAGTATCCCCGGCGCCGACGATCACTCGAACTACTAACTGGGCTGCTTCTGGTGGTAAGCCTCAGCATGTTGGGCGGAAACTTATCCCTGTTCTGTCGCGGCGCCGCTCCATTCTGAACCTGCGGCAGCAGTCGATGGCAAGCCCCATCAGTCCAGGCCGTCAGAGCCGGGGGCGTCATAAAGGTAAGCAGGACCGTAGGCGTAGCCTTCAGCAGGCGGCCGGCGGTAGGCTCGCCGCACCGGCACTGGACCGTAGTCGTAGCCATCTGCCGCCTCGGCGCCCATCTGCAGGCCAGCCGACATGACCCCGCCGGTCTCGTAGCGTGGCTTGCGATGAGCGACCTTGATGCCCTTGTCCTTCCGCCTTGCGACCACTGCAGCGCCGCCTTCGATGGTCACCCCGGTGTTACCCGGCCCCTCCGCTTTAACGAGGCTGAACAGGGTGGCGGCATTCTTCGGTGAAAGGCGGACGCAGCCGTGGGAGGCTGGTCTGCCAAGATGACCCGTGTGGTTGGTGCCGTGGATGGCATGTCCCTGCGCCGTGAAGAAGATCGCGTGGGGCATAGGTGCATCGTCCCACTCCTTGGAGAAGTGATCCCGCTCCATCCGGAAGGGCTGATAGGAACCGCTGGGCGTGTCGTGGCCCTTCACCCCGGTGGAGACCGGCCACGAGTAACGCTGCCGACCGTCAACACTGACGCTCATGCGCTGTTCGGCCTTATCTACGGTGATGCGCACGTCCGCCATGGCAGGCGGGGAGAACACCGTCGTCAGCAGCAAGCTCGACAGTGCAACAGACAGGCAGAGGCGCATCGGAAACCTTCATGAACGGCGAAGCCTCCGACTACGCCTTCGGGCCTCGAAGTTCCAACAGCCAAGGCTCATGGACCGGCAGCGGTTGATCAGCCCATCATTGCACCGGTGTGGAGGCAGCCTGCTTCACGTCCGCGAGGGCCAACCCACAGGCGACTATGTTCCAGCTTGCCTAGGCCCGGCTCTTACTCCGCCGAATCTGTGGGGATACTGTTCCGACCATGTACGAGGCGCCAGCCGCCTCCTTCACCTCAATATAGGAGTCCCGCGAAGCTCATTTCTCAACCGATTCCGGCACCGCCCGTTCGGCAGCCTGGAAGCCGATCTTTGAATGAGTGCCATCGCAGAACGGCTTGGTCGAGGATGCGCCGCAACGGCAGAGCGCCGCCTTGTCCTGTACGGCGTAAAGGTTTCCGTCGGCGTCCACCAGCTCGATCGGGCCGGAAACGGAATAGGGGCCGTTTCGTCTCACGGTGATCTTCACATCGGCCATCGGACCTCTCCACGCCGGCTCCGTGGCCTCCATCATAGACCTATTGTTCGCCCAAGAGGAGGTGACCTGCCCTCGCGATGAAGATCAAGCATGACATGATCTGCGAGAGGCCGGAACAAATGAACCGAGAGGCGACCCGGATTGCTCAAGGACCTCGAGCCGGGACGGCTTGCCTCGTCCCAGCCTGTCGGAAGTCTTCTAGTTGCTTCGGCGCAGTATGATGGGGTGTGACCCACCTCGCCTGCGGCTCGGCCTCGGGCATTCCGCCCTCGGTGGCGAGATTCTTTGCCCCCCCCTGTTAAGGTACCTTTCTAATAGAATATATTAGCAGGACCCCTTAACTGGGGGGGAAGAGCCAGCATCCGTCGCCTACTGCGCCGGATCTGCGACGATGCTAGTCGACCGCTTGAATGAGGCGCCGGCCGAGTGTCCCTGCCGAGCCGGGGACAGCTTTCTTAGCCAGGAGGCTGTACGCAGATGAAGCCGCCTGCTTCAGCCTACTCGGCAGCCTCAAGCGCCTTCTTCCGGCTTCGGCCCTTCGCCGGAGCCGGGGTGCTTGCCGGAGCCGAGGGGCTTGCTGAAGACTTCTTGCGACTGCCACGGCTCTTCGGAGCCTCAGACACGGTCTCTGTCTTTCCGGCAGCCTTCGTGGCCAGCTTGCGACGCTGCTGGCCGAGGCCCAGGCTTTTGGCGAGAGACGACCGTTGTTCAGAGTAGGAGGCCGCCACCATCGGATAATCGCGAGGCAGTCCATGCTTCTCCCGGTATGCCTCGGGCGTCAGGCCACGGATCGTGAGATGGCGGCGCAGCGTCTTGTACGGCTTGCCGTCCTCGAAGCTGATCAGAGCATCGTGCGTGATCGACTTCTTAATCTGAGCGGCTGTGGGTTTTGTCACCGCCGGCTCGTTTGACGCCGCAGCTTGTCCGAGCCCGGCCAGAGCCGAGTGAACCTGAGCGATCAGGGCAGGGATTTCAGCCGCAGCTACGTGGTTGTTCGAGAGGTATGCGGCGACGATGTCGCTCGTGAGTTCGAGGTGATTACCCTGCTGTGTTTCGGTGCTTTCGTCCATTTTGGCCTCCACGCTGTGATCAACACGATCTGCGCCTCTCTTGCGCCGAAAGCAAGTACTAGGTGCACCTAGAAGCGAATTTTCAACCTGTGCTTCACAGACAGGTTTAACGAAGCCACTCAGCATCGGCGTAGGGACTCATTCCAAGCATGCCTTTACCTGATTCCGCAGGGATCTGAACCCGTTCAGGCAGCGAGCAACACGCAGTCACCAAACTTTCCCTCGACAAGCTGTGAAGCTCGGCCGACACGCTCAGAGCAACGGCAAGATATGAAAGTGGCTCCGCCGTTCAAAGTTCGGCAGGCATATTGTGGAGGCCGGAACAGTGATGTAGATCACAGTTGCCGTCTCGAGATACAATGTATCCAAGTTCAAGCTGCCGTCGAATCGATTCGGGCAGCGGCCGAGTCTTGCAGGCGGGTGCAACAATAAGAACTTTGGAAATTTCTGACACTGAGGCCCCGCTTTCTGCTCCAAACTTGGAGGAAGGTAAGATGGCGAACTTCGGCAGCGCAATCCTCAAGTCTGCGGTGCTCTCTGGATCCATCACGAGTGCTGTCAGCCCTTTCCCGGATAAACTCGCTATCATCGAAGGCCAGCATCTGACTGGAACCAATGGCGACGATGTCATGTATGGCGGGTGGGGCAACGACGACATCTGGGGTGGCCCCCACGGTCATGACGTTCTCTACGGAGGATACGGCAATGACACGCTGTCGGCCTCATGGGACGGCAGCACCTTGTACGGAGGAGCGGGCAAGGACACGCTCCTGGGCGGCCCCAGCAACGACACGCTCTACGGTGGGGCCGGCGACGACCTGATCTACGGCGGGACAGGTGTCGACCAGCTCTATGGCGGTGAGGGCCACGACACATTCACGTTCGGCCCCCACTACACCGACCTCGGCTACAGCGGCAGTGACACTGGCGACTTCACCAAGGGCCAAGCCGACACGATCCACGATTTCACGGCCGACGACACGATCAAGCTCGTTGGAGACTTCACATACGCCGGGAACACAGAAACCCCAGGCGTGGGATCCTACGGTGTTTCCGGAAGCGACGGGCACTACATGGTCACCTACCATCTTCAGGATGGGTACCATGACATCTTGGTCGAGGGTGCAGACCCTACCGGGCATGTCGTCGTGTCATCGATCTTCTAGATGAAGCCATGCTGACGCTGCCCTCGTAGAAATTATGAGGGCAGCGGTTTAGGCGGCTCGATCAATTCGGAAGCGGCCATGACCAGAGTAGCTAGAGGCCGAACGGGACAGGCCGCGTGCTCTTTCCCTCTCGCCTTTCCAAGGTCGGGTGTGGAGGTTCATCATTTGAAATGATATTGTTGGCCGGATACGGCGAATGTTGCGAAGCTGCCTCCACACCTTCGCAGCGGAAGGGGAAGAGCATATAGCGGACCATCGAATCCGAGAGACTTGAGGATGTTGGCGCCGCTCAGGCGGCGAGCTCGCTCTTGGAGGTGTCCAATCTTCATGCGCCCCTGCGTTGGCTTCCCCACTCCTCGCGTCGCCCAGCTCTAATGCTGGGTCTCACCTTCCGGGAGGCCAGCCTTCCTCAGCCCTTCAACGATTCTTTGGTACTCGACTAGGAACTCGGGGTTGTCAGAAAACCCCGCTGTTGCCCATTTTTTGACTGTGTAGCCGGGCATCAACTTCAGAAGCTCTGTGACCGCCGTCTCTGCTTCGGCCCTTTGATCGGTCCAAGCATAAGCTGCAGACAAGTCAATGTAAGCTAGCCAGAGTGGCCCGGCTGCAACTGATTTACGGCACCAAGTAATGGCCTCCAAGTCGCGACCCAGGTGCGTAAACGCATGGCACATGTGAAAAAGCCAAAAATTGATCGCCGGATCGTGCGGACTTAGTCGTAAAGCTTTCTCAATGAGCGGCAATGCTTCGTTCGACTTGCCAAGCAGAATCTTTGTATGCCCAAGCTCCTCGTAGGCGACGGCCAGATTTCTATCATAAGTAATGGCAACCTCGAACTCGGGGACTGCTAAGTTATGTTTCTTCGCTGCCTTAAGTATCTCACCCTTTACAAAGTGGGCCATTGCGTTCTTAGGTGCTTCAGAGAGGACGGGCGCAATGGCCTCATCTGCTGCAGCTAAATCTTCGTTGGGATTTGCACTCCAACGGAGCCAAACTAGATATGATAAGGCGCGGGCTTTTCCCACTAACGCCGAGGTAAGCTTCGGATCCTGCTGAAGAGCAAGCTCAAAAATCTTGAGCGCCTCCTGCAGGTGAGCACGACTAGGAGCCCGGTTGAGAGCGGCCCAACCACGCATGGCAAGGTCGTTTGCTGTCGGATTGTTAGGTCGCTCACGGAGGGAGCGAAGGCTCTCGGCCTGAGTGAGTTGCACATCGAGCGACCGGGCGAGCCGGGCCACGAACTCCACCTGCAGCTCACCGAGACGGCTGCGTTCTCCCTCGAAGCGGTCCGCCCAGATATGAGCCCCCGTCTCGGCCGAGATGAGCTGGGCATTCACCACGACCTGCTCGCCTGTGCGGCGGACGCTGCCCTCCAGCACGTAGCGGACACCGAGGTCACGCCCGACCTGCTTCACATCAACCGCCTTGCCCTTGTAGGTGAAGGCGGTGTTGCGGGCGATGACGAAGCTGCCCGCCAGATGCGACAGGTCGGTGGTCAGGTCCTCCGTGAGCCCGTCAGCGAAGAAGTCCTGCTCCGGGTCATTGCTGAGGTTAGCAAAAGGCAGCACCACGAGGGAGAGGCCCGGCACAGGCTTGGGCGTATTGCTCGCCTGGAGAGCAGCGGTGGCTGCAGCGTCAGGCGCCTTGTGGCTGGACCAGGACCACCAGCCCAGCCCGCCTGCCGCAAGGAGAGCGGCAATGCTGGCGGCAAGCAGGAGGCGCTTCGAGGCTGGCGAACGACCTGCCGCCCGCCCTTTCGCTTCAGCCGGAACATCCTCTGGCTCGTCCTCTGCCGTCTGTTCGGGCAAGCTTCCCACGGCTTCAGCCGAAAGGCCGAACACGCCGACGGGACGGGCGATGTTCTTCAGCTCCCGTTTGCCCAGATCCTCGAAGCGGTAGGGCAGCTTGTCTCGGACCTGATCGTGAACGGAGCGGGAGATGCACAAACCGCCGGGCTCGGCCAGTGGCTCCAGGCGAGCGGCCACGTTGACACCGTCGCCGTAGAGATCGCCGTCCGGTTCGGCGACGACATCGCCGACGTTGATGCCGAAGCGCAGCCGGAACTGCCGGTCTTGGGGCAGCCCGGCGTCCCGGGTCAGCATGGCACGCTGGATCTGGACGGCGCAGGTGACGGCTCGCAACGGGCTCGGGAACTCGACCAGGAGCCCATCGCCCATGGTCTTGACGATCCGGCCATGAGCTGCAGCGATGCTGGGGTCGAGTACCTCCCGGCGAAGTGCCTTCAGCCGGCGCAGCGTGCCCGCCTCATCCGCACCCATGAGGCGGCTGTAGCCCACGATATCGGCGACCATGATGGCCGCCAGACGACGTTCAGCGCCGACCTTGTGCATGCCCCCTCCTGAGCGAACAGTGATGATCGCTCACGCTTCTTTGCTCTTGAGCTCTAACACAGCGGGTGGCCCGGCGGTACGGTCCTGCTGCCACATGTGACTGTGCCGTTCAGCACAGATTTATCGTTGTGACCCAGCCACCTTTAACCAATCGAACGGCCTGAAGGGGCAAGGCTGAAGCCGCTGCTCGGCAGGGCATCTCCCCATCTGACGTATTGATCCGCCATCAACGTTGTTGAATCGTGCGCTGCAGTTATAGCTCCTGCAGTCGGAGCGCTGAGATCGACTCATGGCCAGCTCGACACCCTCACCGTCGTGTCCCTTCATCCAGCGGCTGATCGCTGCTCTGGCCGAGGATTTGTCGGACTCACCACGCCGGCAGGATGAACTGCTACTCAGGCTCCTGCTGGCGCTGGAGTTGGAAGCAGAGGAAGGCGGCGCAGCGGAAGCGTCGCAGATTGTGATTGCTCGGGTGCGTCGGCTGGCGGGCATAGCCGCCTGCAAATCGTCATCTTCGGTGACGGTACGTCATTGAACAGATATGGTAATGTGGCCGAGGCAGAGACGTATGACACCCATTCGCCATGCTGGAGGGCTTGTTCTCGGTCGAGAGTAGGTAAGCAGGGCGGATCTGCTAGGCTCCCGCATCGACGCGGGGAGAGGCGCCATGCGGCCACGGACACCACGACCAGACTCGCTACACAGCGTCACAGTTCTGGAGATCCTCGAAGCCCTCGATTCCCAGCATGGCGAGGCCGGGGTTCCGTTCAAGGATCTGGAGGGGACTGCGCGATCCCGGCTCCCCTTCCAGGCTTTGACGGATGCCTTGAACGCCCTGGTTACCGAAGGAGCGGTTGTGCGTGTCCGCGAGAAGCCGGCCCGGCTCAGGATCAGCAGTGTCGGACGAACCCAGCTTGACGGGTACAGATCTTAAGCAGCAGCGCAGGCGGGCACGCCCGGTTCGTACCTCGATTACCGAGCCTACCGTCTGACCCGCTTGGTGCCTACCCAACTGGTTGCGGAGAATTACGTAGAGGTTGGGTAGGAGGGCCGCCATGGAATCGGACGACGTCATTTCTCAGCCGCAACCTCAGGATAGCTCGCTTATCGAACAGGCCGCCCAGATCGTGTCGGCCTACGTGACCTGCAACCATGTGGCGGCCGGAGAACTTCCCGGTCTGATCCGAGCCGTCCATACCTCGCTCCTTGGTCTCTCTCAGCCTACGGCCGCAACCACTGAGCCCGAGGTCGAGAGGCCGACGGCTTCGCAGATCCGGAAGTCGATCACTCATGACGCTCTGATCAGCTTCATCGACGGCAAGCCGTACAAGATCCTCAAGCGGCACATCACGAAACATGGACTCGATCCGTACAGCTACCGTGCTCGCTATGGCCTGCCCACCGACTACCCGATGGTGGCCGCCAGCTACGCCGCCCAACGTTCCGAACTGGCCCGAGCCACCGGACTTGGGCGAGCGGGCGCTCCGGTCGAGGCTGGGCAGAGCAGGGGCCGAGGCCGGAGCCGGAAGTAAGCTTCCTAATCACCTGTTGCCGCTTTGCTGCGTGGCGCGGCCAATCCGGCATTTTCCATGTACCTTTAACATATGCGGATGGCTCCGCCGTTATCATGGTCAAGGCTCCGCACCCAACTTTGCCAGGGGGCGGCAATGTACGATCATGAGAAGATGCCTGTCTGGTTGCGCCGGCAGCTGCAGCGGCGCTTGGACAGCGGGGGCGACGTGAGAACGATCCGGCAGGTTGCCAAGGCGGCCAGCCTGAAATCACGAAGAACGCAGGGCGCTACGTCGACCGAGCCCACCGCTTCGACTGTCGCGAGCAATGTCGTCCTGTTCCCGGTGCAGGGTACGCTGCCGGAGGCACCCGCCGGCAGAGAAGCCTGCTGAGCAGAGCCGCTCTGCGTGTGAGGTGATGATCCGCCCCACAGGTTTGGCCGCTCATCTCTCCGCAGCTCCGCATCAGGGGAGGGCAGGAGCAGGGTACCGAGGCCGCGGGCTCTCTATCAGGCACGAGAGCCGGCAGGCTGATAAGCCGGAAGCCGCCTGCAGGAGCCTTGACCCGAGTTGAGATGGCGTTTCAGTCGAGGTCGCCCTTGAAGTCGGCGCAGGATTCGTGGCTGATCCTGGCCCATCAGGCGGCTATGGCCCACGAGATCGACGACCATGATGGCCGCCAGATACCGTCCAGAGGTCACTCTGCTTGGACCGGTGCCCTGAACCGCCACGGCTCCCCGCCTGCGTCGCTCCTGCTGCGGTTGTATCGTATGCAGCTTTCGCAGGGCAGCATTTCGGAAAATGCATCCACAGGTGCTGTGGAGCACAGCGTCCTCACCGACGGCCGGTCATTCTGAGGCAATCATCTCACCCGGAGGCGGGCGATGCTTACCTCGATCATCAGCACCGTAGAGCTTTGGTGGCACACGCAGCGGGCGCGTCGAGAGACAGAGGCCCTAAGCGTCGAGATGCTGGACGACATAGGGTTGACTTACGACAAGATACCTCAGCGTAAAACTTGGCTGTAAGGCTGAGAGAGCGGGGTTTGAACCCATCGCCCTGGAAATCATGGCGAGTCATATCCGCCGCTCCAGTGGAACTCTGGCGACGACCAGCAGGCAGTAGACGGGACAATTGCTCGCCCACTCCTCCACGCGAACGGAAGCCTTTTCCGAGGTGGGGGTGGTTGGACACATTGAGCGTCCCTGCAGCATCGGCCGGTCTCATGACCGGGCCGGCAGCATCCGGCGTAGCACGCTGTCCTGCCAGAGATAGTGATGCATGAGTGCCGCTGTCGTGTGGAACAGAGCCACGACCATCAGCAGGTTGGCCATGAGGCCATGCCAGTGTGTCAGCGGACGGCGCAGCGCCTTATCGCCAAGCTGCGGCAGGCTCACGACGCCGAAGAGGCTCACGCCCCGCACGAAGGCGTTAGCGATCCCCAAGCCGACGATGACGGTCAGCAGCACGTAGAGGGCAGCGTGAGTCGTCTTGGCGAGCCGATGCAGAGGCCCAGGATCGCCGACAGGAAGCTTCCGCCCCTTGGTCTGACGCCAGACCAGCAGGGCCACGAGGACGGCCGTGAACAGAAAGCCGAGCCCGAAGTGGACTGACCAGATGGCCGAGCGTAGCGGCCCTTTTGCAAGCAGGTCCTCGACGAACTCACCAATGAGCCAGAGCACGATGACCAACGCTGCCGTCAGCCAGTGCAAGCCAACGGTGATGCGGCCATAGCCGGAGGTGTCCCGTTCCATCATCTCTGATCGGTCCTGGTCGGAAAGCCCCAGCAGTTAAGCTGGTCGACGCCGCATCCTGCTTGGCTCGCCGCAGAAAGGCATCTCGGGCACGGCTCATCGGAGGGCAAGCATCGTCACGATCGTGGCAACCACTGCGGCAAAACCGCAAATCTCAGTTGCTCCATGTTAGCCAACCTGTGACAGGATGCGGAGGGCCCCGTCTACCACCACGACGATCCCGACCACCAACAGCCGGTCGAGGAGCCAGTTGCTCGGCATCGGCTCGCTTCACTCCTCCGCAGCGGTGAAAGCCGCTACCTGGATCCATGTGCCGGTGGTCACGATGGCTGGCCGTGAGTCATCGGCCGAGACTGGGCGAGGTATCAACTGCCGTGCTCGGTCGGTCAGAAACCAGCGTCCGGGATGAGCATGACTGTCACGACGTGATGTCCTCGGTCTGACGAGCCCCTTAGCCAAGATGGAGCGTACGGTTCGCATCTCCCAAGGTTTGATCTCCTGCAACGGGCCTTCCTGCGCCAAGCGCCTAAGCAAGGCTCGCTGTCCAGGCGTCAGCAGGCGCCATGTTGGTCGTGTTCCTGGCTCCGTCAACTTAGAGTTCGAATTAATCCAATCTGCAGGGGTGGCGCAAGCATCTGGGCTAGTTCCTGGCACAGGACACGTCGGGAACAATCCATCGAAGAAGTGCGGTGGAGTGGGACAGAGCGGACAAGCAATTCGGACCCTCGCAATCCTCTGATCCGCTTGAGCCGAAAACACGGCTGGCTGCAGGCGATTGCGCATAGCCAGCCGATTGCCGGGGATGACTTTCTTGAGCCCCTTGCCAAGCCTACATGGCGCTCCAGCTTGGCCTTGGGCCGAGAGGCCACACACAATCAACTTTTGCACAAGGAAACGCCTGATGAAGTCCCTTGCCCTACTCGCCCTGACCTTTGCCTCAGTGTCGCTCTCGCCAGCCCTGGCCCTTGAGGTCTCCAAGTCCTTCGATGTTGCAGCCCCTCCTGCCAAGGTTTGGCAGACCATCGGCGACTTCTGCGGCATCGGTAGCTGGCACCCGGCGATTGAGAAGTGCGAGCCGTCAATGAAGGATGGAAAGCCCGTCCGTACCCTGAGCCTTAAGGGCGGCGGCACCATCGTCGAGGAGCAACTCGCCCGCGACGACAAGAAAATGGATTACACCTACACCATCCTGCAAAGCCCACTTCCGGTCTCCGACTACAAGTCGACGATCATGGTGATGCCGAGCGGCTCGGGCTCGAAGGTCCAGTGGCAGGGCACCTTCAAGGCCAAGGGCGCAGACGATGCCAAGGCTAAGGAGGTCATCACCGGCATCTACGATGCGGGTCTCAGCGCCATCGCCAGCAAGGCGAAGTAAGCGGCGAACGGCGGGTCCTCCATCCGAGGGCCCGCCACCCGGGTGAGCCCCGTACCGCTAGAGCTGTTCCCGGTCAGCTAGCGACGGTCAAGTCGTCCTCGTAGCCGGCTGCGGCGAGGTAGTTGCGGCACTCCTGCGGAGTGAAGCGCGTGAA